>JAGTVE010000125.1 GCA_018224485.1 Thioalkalivibrio sp.
CGACCGTCGGCGTCTCGTTGCGCCGCCGCGCCTGGCGGCCCTGCTCGCGCGCACGTCGCACCTTGTCCAGGCGCCTCTCGATGTGCTTGATGCGGGCGGCCAGCAGGCGGCGGTCGGTCTCGAGCTGCGTCTCCCCCGGACCGCGCAATCCGATGCCCCCCTTCTGACGCTCGAGGTGGGTCCAGCCACGCACCAGCCGGGTCGCCATGTGCCTGAGCTGGGCGAGTTCCACCTGCAGCTTGCCCTCGTGTGTACGCGCCCGCTGGGCAAAGATGTCGAGGATCAGGCCGGAACGGTCGAGCACGCGGCAGCGGAGGTGCCGCTCGAGGTTGCGTTCCTGGCTCGGAGACAGCGGGTGGTTGAAGATGACGAGGTCTGCCCCGGCTGCCTCCACCGCGGCCGCCACCTCGTCGGCCTTTCCGGAACCCACGTAGAAACGCGGGTCGGGCTGACGCCGGGTGCCGGAGATGACGCCCGCGACGCTCGCCCCCGCGGACACCGCAAGCTCCCGGAACTCCTCGGTCTGGGCCTCGAGATCGGCGACCTCGCCGATCCCCAGCGCCACCAGAAGCGCCCGATCGCCGCTTTCGGGACGTTCAAACAACGGCGTTCACGTCCGGCATGCGTTCAGGATTCACCCTCCTGCGTCGCCGGCTCTTCGCCCTCGAGCTGCAGGCGCACCTGCCGCGAGGGCACGATCGTGGAGATTGCGTGCTTGTACACCATCTGAGACACCGCGCTCTTCAGCAGCACCACGAACTGATCGAAGGACTCGATCTGCCCCTGCAGCTTGATGCCGTTGACCAGATACACGGACACCGGGATGCGGTCCCGGCGCAATGCGTTGAGAAAGGGTTCTTGTAGCATCTGCCCTTTTGCCATGATCGGTGTCCTTTCGGTTTATGGTTATCGGGCCCGCTTCGTGCAACCCTCATTAAAGGTAAAGATAGCATAGCGCCTGTCCGGCACCGCACCAAGATACCGCATCACTGACCCCGGACGTCCACCGGGAGTCGCCGCAGCAGATCTTCCGGCCGGGCCGCCTCCGCGGCGATGCCCTCGAGGCCGTTCATCCCGCGCAGCCAGGTCAGCTGGCGCTTCGCGAGCTGGCGCGTCGCGGCGATCGCGCGCTGGCGGAAGGTCTCGTAGCCAATCTCCCCCTCCAGCCATTGCCAGCCCTGACGATAACCCACCGCTCGCTGCGAGGCGTGGCCAGCACTCAGACATGGACGCGCCATCAGCGCGCGCAATTCCCTCTCGAAGCCCGCGGCCATCATCGCATCGAAACGCAGCGCGATGCGCTCACGCAGACGGGCCCGGTCTTCGGGAAGCAGGGCCAGGCAGTGCCAGTCATCCGGCACGGCGCGGGCGCGCCCGGACTGGAAGGCCGACAGCGGCCGGCCGGTGCCCTGATAGACCTCCAGCGCGCGCAGGATCCGCTGCGGGTCGTTGGGGTGAATGCGCCGGGCAGAGACCGGGTCCACCACGCGCAGCTCGGCATGCAACGCGGCGGACCCGGCCTCCGGAAGCCTCGCGCGCAGCGCCGACCGGATCCCCGGGTCAACCTCCGGCATCCGGTCCAGGCCCTCGATCAGCGCACGGAAGTAGAGCATGGTCCCGCCGACCAGCAGCGGAACGCGCCGGCGTCTGTGGATCTCGCCGATCAGCCGCCACGCGTGGTCCGCAAAGTCGGCGGCCGACCAGGTCTGCTCCGGCTCGCGGATGTCGATCAGGTGGTGCGGCACACGGGCACGCTCGGCGCGGCTGGGCTTTGCCGTGCCGATGTCCATGCCTCGATAGACGAGCGCCGAGTCGACGCTGACGATCTCGGCGCCGATCCGCTCCGCGAGCTCCAGGGCCAGCGCCGTCTTGCCGGTGGCCGTGGGGCCCATCAGCAGGATCACCGGCTGCGGCATCGGCTCAGCGTCCGCGCAGGAAGAGCCGATCGAGCGCCTGGCGGTCCAGCTCGACGTAGGTCGGCCTGCCGTGATTGCACTGACCGCTGTTTTCGGTCTCTTCCATGTCCCGCAGCAGCCGGTTCATCTCCGGAAGGCTCAGGCGCCGCCCGGCACGGACCGAGCCGTGGCAGGCCATGGTGCTCAACACCGCATCGAGTGCGGCCTCGGCCCGATCCGCGTGTCCGAGATTGCGCAGGTCGGCGAGCAGGTCCCGAACCAGCCCGGTCAGATCCCGCCCCTGCAGCAGTGCCGGCGCTGCGCGCAGCCGGACCGTCTCGGGTCCGCTCCGGTCCAGCTCGAAACCGAGGTCCCGCAGCAGACCGGCCGAGGACTCGACCAGGTCGGCCTCGGCCGGGGTGACCGCGAGGGTCTCCGGCACCAGCAGCGGCTGGCGGGTCACGCGGGCCTCGCGCCACTCGCGCTTCAGGCGTTCGTAGGTCACCCGTTCGTGCGCCGCGTGCATGTCCACCAGCACGAGCCCGCGCGCGTTCTCCGCGAGGATGAAGATGTCCGCGACCTGCCCGAGCGCAAAGCCGAGGGGCGGAGCGCCCTCGCGGTCACGCCCCTCCGGTCCGGCAGGCCCGGGGCCCGGAACCGAGGCATACCCGGACAGCCCCGGGGAGGGCTCGCCGACCTGCGGCAGCGGCAGTTCCCAACGCGTGTCGCGCGCGGGCACCGGGGCGCCGGATGGAAGTCCTGCGGCCGACGCACCCGGGATACCGGGCGCCGGTGCCGCGTCCGCAACCGGCTCCTCGCCGGGGTGGCCGCCGGCCGGGCGCACCGCCGCGAGCCCCCGGTGCAACGTCTGGAAGATGAAGTCGTGCACCAGCCGACCCTCGCGAAAGCGCACCTCGTGCTTCGCGGGATGCGCGTTCACGTCCACCCCGGAGGGATCCAGGTCAAGAAACAGCACGAAGACCGGATGCCGTCCCTGATAGAGCACGTCGCGGTAGGCCCGGCGGACCGCGGCCGACAGCACCCGGTCGCGCACCGGCCGGCCGTTGACGAAGAAGAACTGCTGGTCGGGCTGCGAGCGGGCGCGGGTCGGCGCGCCCAGCCATCCCCGCAGGCTCAGCCCGGACCCCTCGCGCTCGATCTCGAAGGCATGCTGCGGGAAATCCCCGCCCAGCAGCGCCGTCACCCGTTCCGCGCCCCCGTCGGCACCCGTGGCCGGCAGTTCCAGTACCGCGCGGCCGTTGTGCCGAAGCTCGAAACCGACATCCGGCCGGACCGCCGCATGGGTGCGGACCACGTCCTCGCAGTGCAGGTACTCGGTGCGCTCCGTACGCAGGAACTTGCGCCGGGCGGGCACCCGGAAGAACAGGTCGCGGATCTCCACGGTGGTACCCGGAGGGTGGGCCGCAGGTTCGACGTCGCTGAAGACATCCGACCCGTCGCCGGCAAGCCGCCAGCCGCTGCGCGCACCGGTCTGCGTGGAGGTCAGGAAGAGACGCGCCACCGAGGCGATGGACGGCAGGGCCTCACCGCGGAATCCCAGCGTCCGCAGCGACTCGAGGTCGTCCATGTGCGAGACCTTGCTGGTCGCGTGCCGCGACAGTGCGAGCGTCAGTTCCTCGCGGGGGATGCCGCTGCCGTCGTCGCTCACCCGGATCAGCCGGATCCCGCCCTGCTCCAGGTCCACGCGTATCCTGCGCGCACCGGCGTCGATGCTGTTCTCGATCAGCTCCTTGACCACTGAGGCGGGACGCTCGATCACCTCGCCGGCGGCGATCTGGCTGATCAGCTGTGGGGGAAGCTTCTGTATCGGCACGGCGGGTCCGGAGCAGTGGGAGCCGGGGACGCGGCTTCAGGCGTCGCTCGGGCGACTGCAAAGACTACCGCGGAACCGCGAGCCGCAGGAAGCGCCTGGAGGCGGGAGGGCGTCCGGGGAGGGTCAGGCGCGCGGCCCAGCCGGCGC
>JAGTVE010000126.1 GCA_018224485.1 Thioalkalivibrio sp.
ACCGCGCGGTGGCCGCCGACGCGGTGGTGCTGTCGACCCAGCACGCGCCGGAGATCGGGCAGGAGCAGCTGGTCGAGGCGGTGATGGAGGAGATCATCAAACCCGTGCTGGGCCAGGAATGGCTGCATGAGGACACCCGCTTCCACATCAACCCCACCGGCCGCTTCGTCACCGGCGGACCGATGGGCGACTGCGGCCTCACCGGGCGCAAGATCATCGTGGATACCTACGGCGGCATGGCGCGCCACGGCGGTGGTGCCTTCTCCGGCAAGGATCCGTCCAAGGTGGACCGTTCCGCGGCCTATGCCTGCCGCTACGTGGCCAAGAACATCGTGGCTGCGGGTCTCGCCGAACGCTGCGAGGTGCAGGTGTCCTACGCGATCGGCGTGGCCGAGCCGACCTCGATCGCGGTCGAGACCTTCGGGACCGGCAAGGTGGACGAGAGCCAGTTGACCGCCCTGGTGCGCAAGCACTTCGACCTGCGCCCCTACGGCATCCTGAAGATGCTGGACCTGGAGCGCCCGATCTACCGTCCCACCGCGGCGTACGGCCACATGGGCCGCGAGGACCTCGATCTGTCGTGGGAGCGCACCGACAAGGCGCAGGCCCTGGCCGACGATGCCGGCATGAGCGCCCGGCAGGCCTCGGCCTGACGATCCGGGCGAGGCCCGCCCCGGCCCGGGATGCGGATCCTCACCGCGCATCGCCTTGATGGCCGCCTGTACGCGGGGCATCGGGGCGGTCGGATGCCGGGAGGCGGGAGCCCGCTCCCGCAATCCCGCTGCGGGCAGCGGCGGCGCGCAACCGGTTCAGGCCGGGGCGAGTCGCTGCCAGCCCCCTCCGATCAGGCCCTCCACCGGCTGGAAGCGGGTCTTGTAGCCCATCTTGCCGGATCCTGGGATCCAGTAGCCCATGTACAGGTGCGGCAGCTCCCGGGATCGCGCCTCCTCGATCTGGTGGAGGATCGCGAGGGTCCCGAGGCTGCGTTCAGGGAGATCGGGATCGAAGAAGGTGTACATCGCCGACAGGCCCTGGGGCGTGTGATCGGTGACCGCGACGGCCAGCAGTACGGGTCCGCGCCGGAGCTCGATCAGGAGCACGCCGCAGTTGCGGTCGCTGAGCATGCCGACGTAGTCGGTGCGGGTGGTGTGTTCCATCCCCCCGCCCGGGTGTCGGCTGGCGAGATAGCGGCGCAGCAGCTGCACGTGTTCGTCGAGGTCCGGTTGCGTGACGATGCGGGCATCGAGGTCGGCATTGCGCCGGAGGCAGCGGCGCTGCGCCCGGTTCGGCCGGAAATCGTGCACCGGGATGCGCACGGGAACACAGGCATTGCAGCGGGGGCACTGGTGGCGGTAGACGAACTGACCGCTGCGCCGGAAGCCCCGCGCCAGCAGCTGGCCGTAATGGTGGTCCTGCAGGCTGACGGCCGGGTCGACCAGCACCGTCTGCATCTCCCGGCCCTCGAGGTAGGGACAGGTCTGCGGCGCGGTCATGTACCAGTTGATGGGGCTGCTCTGCATCGGCCTATCGTGACAGCTCCGGACGTCGGCGGAAAAGTGGGCCGACGGAACTCCGGGAGACGGACCTCCGGGTCGCCGCGCCCGGCCGTCCTCCGCAAGCACCCGAACCCAGGGGGCTTAGCTGGGGCGTCCGGGGGCTTGTGGTATTTTTCGCGAACTTTGAAAAGGTTTTGGTTGTGATGACAACGAGCAAAGAGCAGATCCAACAGGCCCTCGCCGAGCGCATCCTGATCCTGGATGGCGCGATGGGGACGATGATCCAGGAATACCGCCTGGAGGAGGCCGACTACCGCGGGGAACGCTTCGCCGACTGGGCCAGCGACCTGAAGGGCAACAATGACCTGCTGACGCTGACCCGCCCGGACGTGATCAGGGCGATTCACGGCGACTACCTGGCGGCCGGTGCCGACATCATCGAGACCAACACCTTCAACGGCACCCGCATCGCGATGGCGGACTACGCGATGGAGGATCTGGTGCCGGAGCTCAACCGTGAGGCCGCGCGTGTCGCACGCTCGGTTGCCGACGAGTGGAGCGCGAAGACGCCGGAGCGGCCGCGCTTCGTCGCCGGCGTGCTCGGGCCGACCAACCGGACCGCCAGCATCTCCCCGGACGTGAACGACCCGGGTTACCGCAACGTCGACTTCGATACCCTGGTCGCGAACTACCGGGAGTCGGCCACGGCGCTGATCGAGGGCGGCGCGGACCTGCTGCTGATCGAGACCGTGTTCGACACGCTGAACGCGAAGGCCGCGGTCTTCGCGCTGGAGACGCTGTTCGAGGAGTCCGGACAGCGCGTGCCGGTGATGATCTCCGGCACGATCACCGATGCCTCCGGGCGCACGCTGTCCGGACAGACCACCGAGGCCTTCTGGAACAGCCTGCGCCACGCGCGGCCGGTGTCCTTCGGCCTGAACTGCGCCCTGGGCGCGAAGGAACTGCGCCAGTACGTGGAGGAACTCTCGAAGCTCGCCGACGTGGCGGTCTCCGCGCACCCCAACGCGGGCCTGCCGAACGAATTCGGGGAATACGACGAGAGCCCGGAGCAGATGGCGGCCGACATCGGCGAGTGGGCCGCATCCGGCTTCCTGAACATCGTCGGCGGCTGCTGTGGCACCACGCCGAAGCACATCAAGGCGATCGCCGAGGCGGTTGCGCCCCACGCGCCGCGTACGATCCCCGAAAACGCGCCCGCCTGCAGGCTCTCCGGCCTGGAGCCGCTGAACATCGGCGCGGACTCGCTGTTCGTGAACGTGGGCGAGCGGACCAACGTGACCGGCAGCCGGCGCTTTGCCCGCCTGATCCGCGACGAGGATTACGAGACCGCGCTGGAGGTGGCCGCGGAACAGGTCGAGAACGGCGCCCAGATGATCGACGTGAACATGGACGAGGGGATGCTGGACTCGCTGGCGGCGATGGAGCGCTTCCTGAAGCTGGCCGCCTCCGAGCCGGACATCTCCCGGGTGCCGGTGATGGTCGACTCCTCGAAGTGGGAGATCATCGAGGCGGGCCTGAAGTGCATCCAGGGCAAGGGCGTGGTGAATTCGATCTCCATGAAGGAGGGCGAGGAGAAGTTCATCGAGCAGGCCCGGCTGGTGCGCCGCTACGGGGCCGCGGTGATCGTGATGGCCTTCGACGAGAAGGGCCAGGCCGACACGCAGGAGCGCAAGGAGGAGATCTGCGAGCGCGCCTACCGCATCCTGACGGAGCAGATCGGCTTCCCGGCCGAGGACGTGATCTTCGATCCGAACATCTTCGCGATCGCCACGGGTATCGAGGAACACGACAACTACGGGGTGGACTTCATCGAGGCGACCCGCGGGATCAAGCAGCGGCTGCCGCATGCACTGATTTCCGGCGGGGTGTCCAACGTCTCCTTCTCCTTCCGCGGCAACGATCGGGTCCGGGAGGCGATCCATGCCGTATTCCTGTACCACGCGATTCGCGCGGGCATGGACATGGGCATTGTCAACGCCGGCCAGCTGGCGGTCTACGACGATATCGAGCCGGAGCTGAAGGAGGCGGTGGAGGACGTGGTGCTGAACCGCCGTGCGGACGCCACCGAGCGCCTGCTGGACCTCGCGGAGCGCTACCGTGGCGGTGGCGGTGCCGCGAAGAAGGAGGACCTCGCGTGGCGGGAGCTGCCGGTGTCCCGGCGGCTCGAACATGCGCTGGTGAAGGGCATCGACGCCTATGTGGTCGAGGACACCGAGGAGGCCCGGCTGGAGGCAGAGCGCCCGATCGAGGTGATCGAGGGGCCGCTGATGGACGGCATGAACGTGGTTGGCGACCTCTTTGGCGAGGGCAAGATGTTCCTGCCGCAGGTGGTCAAGTCCGCGCGCGTGATGAAGAAGGCCGTTGCCCACCTGATCCCCTACATCGAGGCCGAGAAGAGCGGTGACAACGACGCCAAGGGCCGCATCCTGATGGCCACGGTCAAGGGCGACGTGCACGACATCGGCAAGAACATCGTCGGCGTGGTGCTCCAGTGCAACAACTTCGACGTGATCGACATGGGCGTGATGGTGCCGGCTCAGAAGATCCTGGACACCGCGCGCGAGGAGAAGGTGGACATCATCGGCCTGTCCGGGCTGATCACCCCTTCGCTGGAGGAGATGTCCCACGTCGCCGCCGAGATGCAGCGCCAGGGCTTCGATGTTCCGCTGCTGATCGGTGGTGCGACCACCTCGCGGGCACACACCGCGGTGAAGATCGAGCCGCAGTACGATGCCGGCCCGGTGGTCTGGGTGAAGGACGCCTCGCGCGCGGTCGGCGTCGCGCAGAAGCTGATCAGCGCGGGACCGAGGGAGAAGTACGCGGCAGAGATCCGCGACGAATACGCCGAACTCCGCACGAGCCTGGCCGGGCGCAAGAAGCGCGTCGAGTGGCTCACGCTGGAAGAGGCACGGGACAACCGTCCGGTGATCGACTGGAGCGCCTACGAGCCGGTACGCCCGCGCGCGCTGGATCCCGAGTGGCAGCCGCCTGCGGGGGTCGAACGTCTCCAGCCCCACGGCCCGGACTCCGTGCTGCTGCGGCTCGACAACTACGACCTGCGAGAGGTCAGCCAGTACATCGACTGGACGCCGTTCTTCCACGCCTGGCAACTGCACGCGGCCTACCCGCGCATCCTCGACGACGAGGTGGTGGGCGCAGAGGCGCGCAAGCTCTTCGAGGACGGGCAGCGGATGCTGGAGCGCATGATCGAGGAGCAATGGGTGCGCCTGCGCGGCGTGGTCGGCCTGTTCCCGGCGAACGCCGTCGACGATGACGACATCGAGATCTATCGCGACGCGAAGCGCCGCAAGGTGCTGAAGCGCCTGCACCACCTGCGCCAGCAGGTGCAGAAGCGCCGGGGTGCACCCAGCCACTCGCTCGCGGACTTCGTGGCGCCGAAGGAGAGCGGGGTGGCCGACTGGATGGGCGCCTTCGCGGTCAGCGCCGGCGGCGAGGTCGATGCGCGTGCCAAGGCCTACGAGGCGGCGCACGACGATTACCACTCGATCCTGCTGAAGAGCCTGGCCGACCGTCTCGCCGAGGCCTTCGCCGAGGCCCTGCACCGGCGCGTGCGGCGCGATGTCTGGGGCTATGTGCCGGACGAGGACCTCGAGAACGAGGCACTGATCCGCGAGCGCTACCGCGGCATCCGCCCGGCACCGGGCTACCCGGCCTGCCCGGAGCACACCGAGAAGGGCCTGCTCTGGGAGCTGATCGACCCGGTCCGGAACGCCGACATGACGCTGACCGAGAGCTACGCGATGCTGCCCGTGTCGGCGGTGTCCGGGTGGTACTTCGCCCACCCGGAGTCGCGCTACTTCGGCCTCGGGCAGGTCAACCGCGAGCAGGTGGAGGATTACGCGCGGCGCAAGGGCTGGAGCATCGAAGAGGCCGAGCGCTGGCTCGCGCCGAACCTCGGGTACGACCCGGCCGAGGTGCAGGTGGAGGCGGTGCCCCCGGCGGCCAGGACGGCCTGACCCCCTCCTCTCCCCTCTCCCGCTTGCGGGGGAGGGAGCTCCGCTTGCGGGACAGATCCGGCGCTGATGGGGGGAGGCTGTCCCTTTTTCCTCCCGCAGGAGCTTCCGCTCACGCTTTGACCGTGGCTTCTGGCAAACTTGGCGCTCACGAATTGCCAAGGGGAGGACCATGTCAAACGATAATCAGCCGTCCTACGATTCCCACCCGGCCATGTTCCGGAACCATCCGCTGGGATATCTCGTCATCCTGGTGCTGATCATTCTGCCGTTCATACTTCTCTTGCTGTTCCGCGAGCAGATCGCCGCGATGGGCGACTTCCCGCCGGCGCTGCTGCTGGGTGCCACCGGTCTTGGCATTCTGATCCTGCTCTACTGGTTCCTGAAGACAAGGGCCACGCGGCTGCGCATCACCGGGGACGAGGTGCACCTGGAGGAGGGCCTGCTGAGCAAGCACCACATCGACCTGCATGTGGGTCAGATCCGCGCGGTGCGGGTCTATCAGGGCTTGCTGGACCGGGTCTTCCGGGTGGGGCGGATCGAGGTCTTCACCACCGGCGATGATCCCGAGTTCGTGGTCGGGGGCATGCCGCGCCCGCACCACGTGCGCGACCACGTACGCAACCGCCGGGGAAGCCTCGAGTGAGCGACACCGGTCTGCGCGACAGCCGCTTCGCGCTGCGCATCCTGCTCGGGTTCTCCGCGATTGTCGCCTTCCTGATTGCGCTGCTGGTGCTGGCCGCGGCCACGACGCTGCCGGGGCTCTCGGAGTGGGTCGCGTCCACCTTCGACGACGGCATCGGCCTGCAGAGCGCGGCGATCGCGTCGGCGGTGATCAGCGTGACCGTGCTGATCGTGTTCGCGCTGGCGGCAGGGGAGGGCGTGATCGGGGAGATCCAGTTCATGATTCCGGGATTCTTCCTGTTCTTCGTCTTCTTCTGGCTGATGATCGCCTGGGTGTTCTGAGACCGCTGAGACCGAGGTGCAGGCGCACGGCCGGCGCACCTGCCCGTTCGGGTGCTTGCCCGTTTTTGCTCCGCCGGCCAGAATCTCCCTCCCCTCCCGCCGACCGGAATGCCCGCGATGACCGACAGCCAGGACAATGCAGTCGTCAAGCCCCATCACCTGACCCTGCGCCAGACGCGCCTGGAAGACTACCCGGACATCTGCGAGATCATGGAACGGGTCTACCCCGACCTCGATGGCGCCTGGAGCCAGGATCAGTTCACCTCGCAGGTCACGCGTTTTCCCGAGGGCCAGATCTGCATCGAGGACAACGGCAAGGTGGTCGCGGCCGCGATCAGCCTGATCGTCGAGTACCGGCGCTTCGGGGACCAGCACAACTACTGGCAGATCACGGGCAACGGTTTCCTGACCACCCATGACCCGGACGGCGACACGCTCTACGGGGTCGACATCTTCGTGCACCCGGACTACCGCGGCCTGCGCCTCGGCCGGCGCCTGTACGACGCGCGCAAGGAACTCTGCGAGAAGCTGAACCTGCGCGCGATCGTGGCGGGTGGTCGCATCCCCGGCTACGCGCGGGTCGCCGGGGAGATGACCCCGCAGCAGTACGTGGAAAAGGTGAAGAACCACGAGATCCGGGATCCGATCCTGAGCTTCCAGCTCGCGAACGACTTCCACGTGCGCAAGATCATCACCGACTACCTGCCGGCGGACAGCAAATCGGGCGCCTACGCGACCCTGATCGAGTGGCTGAACATCTACTACGAGGAGAAGGAGAAGCTGATCGGCGGCAGCCGCTCGGACGTCCGTGTCGGTGTGGTGCAGTGGCAGATGCGGCCGACCGCGTCACTCGATGATCTCTTCCTGCAGGTCGAGTACTTCGTCGATGCGGTCTCCGGCTACCGCGCGGACGCGGTGCTCTTCCCCGAGTTCTTCAACGGGCCGCTGATGGGCCAGTTCAACCAGGAGAACCCGGCCGAGGCGGTGCGCAGCCTGGCCGAATTCACCGAGGCGATCCGCCAGGAGATGGTGCGCCTGGCGCTCGCCTACAACATCAACATCATCGCCGGCACGATGCCCGAGTACGAGGGGGGCGAGCTGCGCAACGTGTCCTACCTCTGCCGCCGCGACGGCACCTGGGACCGGCAGTACAAGATCCACGTGACCCCGGACGAGGTCAGCTTCTGGGGGCTTCAGGGCGGCGACGATGTGCGCGTCTTCGACACCGACTTCGGCAAGGTCGGCATCCTGATCTGTTACGACGTCGAGTTCCCAGAACTGCCGCGCCTGATGGCGGAGCAGGGGTTGCAGATCCTCTTCGTGCCGTTCTGGACCGATACCAAGACCGCGTACCTGCGGGTGCGCCGCTGCGCCCAGGCCCGGGCGATCGAGAACGAATGCTACGTGGTGATCTCGGGCAGCGTCGGCAACCTGCCGAAGGTCGAGAACATGGACATGCAGTACTCGCAGGCGGCGGTGTTCACGCCCTCGGACTTCGCCTTCCCGCACGACGCGGTCGCCGCCGAGGCCACGCCGAACACCGAGATGACGCTGATCGTGGACCTGGACCTCGACAACCTGAAGGAACTGCGCAACCACGGCTCGGTGCGCAACCTGCGCGACCGGCGCCGGGACCTCTATGAGGTGGTGTGGAAGGGAGGAATGTAGGAGGCCAGCCCCCTGGGCGATCTTACCCGGCCGCTTGATCGCCGAGAGGCTCCACCTCCGAAAGGGGGTTGTGGGAGCGGCCTCCGGGCCGCGATGGCCTCGGGCACCGCCCTGATCGCGGCCCGGAGGCCGCTCCTGCAGGGGGCCGAGGCGGCCGTCTGGGAGCGTGCCTCGCACGCGAATCGGCGCGGGGTGCAGCCCCGGCGTTTGCCGCGCCTGCGGCGCGTTCGCGAGCAGGCTCGCTCCTACAGGGGGCTGGGGCGAAGGCTGCAGGCACCCCGCACCGCGTATACCCCGGCCTCAGAGACGGTCCTTCAGGTACGCGATCAGCCAGGTCCACGAATCGCGGTCGGCGCGCTCGTTGTAGCCGACCGGCATGCCGAACTGCTCGGCAATCGCGTCCGCGCGGGGATTGGTGAAGCTGTGCATCGCGCCGGCAAAGTCGACGAAGGTGTAGGGCACGTCGGCGGCATCCATCTCCTCGCGGAAGGCCGCGATCTGCTCGGCGGGTACCAGCGGATCCTCGGCGCCGTTGAAGACCAGGATGTCCGCCTGCACTGTACCCGGTTGCGCCGGGTGACTGGTGCTCAGCGCGCCGTGGAAGCTCGCGACCATCGCCAGGTCCCTGCCCGCGCGCGCCGCCTCCAGCACCACGCTGCCGCCGAAGCAGTAGCCGATCGCGGTCAGTGGCTGGCCGGCGGTGAGTTCATGCTCGCGGAGCAGGGCCTCGGCGGCCTCGAAGCGGCCCAGCATCAGGTCGCGGTTGCTGCGCACGGCGGTCGCGAACTCGCCCGCCTCGCTGGGATGTTCGGCCAGCTTGCCGCTGCCGTACATGTCGAGGGCAAGCGCGACGTAACCGGCCTCGGCCAGCATGTCGGCGCGACGGCGGACGTGCTCGTCGTGACCCCACCACTCGTGCACCACGATCACTCCGGGCCGGGGGCCATCGAGCGAGGGGTCGTGGGCGAGGTACCCGGTGAGTTCGACACCGTTGTGTTCGTAGACAACCTGCTCTCCGAATTCGGCGGGCGATTCGGCGCTGGCGGTGCCGAAAAACAGAAGCAGGGCGAGTGCGGGCAGGACAGAGACGTGACGCATGGGCTCTCCTCGGGTGCTCGTTCAGGGGTCAGGGTGTGCGCGCAGGGGCGCGCGCCACCGGAAGTATCCGGCAGCATACCCGGCTCGTGCAATGCATCCGTGTCGGCTGGGCCGAAGGGGCATGGAGATCTGCGCGGTGGCCTCCGTGGCGCCCCTGCAATGCCGGATCTCGCCAACTCCCCGCCTGGCATCGCGGACATTCCCATCTCCTCTGCCCGCCCCGAAGACGGAGACGCTTTCCCCGGCGGGAGGCTGGTGCACGGCAGGCGCGGAGTCGATCCGCCGGCGCAGGCCCGGGTGCACGTTCCCGCGACCCGCGATACGATCATCAATGCAACCCGATGCATGAACGTGCAGCTCGGGGCCGAGTGGCGGGGCTTGTCAGGGCACGGGAACGCCGTGCGGTGTGCGGGGGTCATATGTCTTTATGAAAAATAGGGTCTTTATGGAAAATGGGGCACAGACGCGCCGGGATCTGCCATCCCGCGACGGGGACGACGCTCGTGGTTCGTGGCTGATCCTCGCCCCGGCCAAGACCCCCGACCCCGCTCTTGCAGGCGAGGGAGTGAAGAACGCCCCCTCCTCCGCTCTTGTAGGCGAGGGAGCGAAGAACGCCCCCTCCCCCGCTCGCGGGGGAGGGCTGGGGAGGGGGTTCGCCCTCGCCGCTATCGCGGCCCTGCTGTTCGCGGGCTGCGCGACCGTCCCGGAGGATCTGCAACCGGTGCCGGAGATCCAACCCGAGGTCGCCGAGGTCCGCTCAGATCCCGAGGCCTTTGCCGGAGCGACCGTGGTCTGGGGCGGCAACATCGCAAGCGTGGACAACCTCGCCGAGGGCACGCGGCTCGAGATCGTGTCCCGGCCGCTCGGACGGGACCAGCGTCCGCTCGCGGTGGACCACAGCGATGGCCGGTTCCACGCCTTCTTCCCCGGATTCCTCGATCCCCAGGTCCATACCCCGATGCGCGAGGTGACCATCAGGGGGCAGGTTGACGGGGCCAATGAGGACAGCATCGGCGAGTTCCCCTACACCTTCCCGCGCGTAGAGGTCGAATCCCTGCACCTCTGGCCGGTGCCGGAGCCGGAGCCCCGGGTGATCTACCGTGACCCGTTCTGGGATCCGTGGGGTCCGTGGGGGCCATCGTGGGGCTACCCCTGGCACAGGGGGTGGTGGTGATGAGCAGACATGGCCCGTGGCTGCTCGCGCTGCTACTCGCGGCCGGGCTGGCCGGCTGCGCAGCGCCTCCGCTGGCACCGGCGCCGGGGCCCGAAACGACCCCGCGTGAGGCAGTGAGCGAGGCCCTGCCAGGCACCGAGCAGGTCTGGGGCGGTGTGATCGTCCGCGGAGAGAATCTCCCGGACTACACCCGGCTCGAGGTGGTGAGCTATCCGCTGCGCAACCAGGAGCCGCAGACCGGTCGGATGACCAATGGCCGGTTCCTGCTGGAGGTGCCGGGCTTCCTGGATCCAGTGGATTACCGGACGGGCCGGCGCATCACCGCGCGTGGCGTGGTGGAAAGAACGGAGGCGGGCCGTATCGGCGAGGTGGACTACGTGTTCCCGGTGCTGGTCGCGGACGAGGTCCATCTGTGGCCGGACGAGGGTGTCCGCGGGCGTGACCCGGGTCGGGTTCGCTTCGGGATTGGGATCGGCATCGGGCTGTAACATCACGGTCGTGTCGCGCGCCGGCATCGGTGAGAGGGCTCGCCTCCTACAGGGGGCCGGGGCTGACACTGTGGGAGGCCAGCCTCTGGCCGATCTTCCCCGGCGCCGGAATCGGTGAGAGGGCTCGCCTCCTACAGGGGGCCGGGGCTGACATTGTGGGAGGCCAGCCTCTGGCCGATCTACCCTGGCGCCGGTATCGGCGAGAGGGCTCGCCGCCCACGGGACCACAGGGTTGTCTGCCGGAAGGCACCGGTCTCGGCCTGCAGGGAATTGCTCAGCCGCCGCTGCCGAAGAGGTGGCCGAAGATGCGCGCGCCGCCGATATAGGTCCCCATTGCCGAGCCGAGCGTGGTCAGCAGGAAGACCAGCAGCACGCGTGACACCCGGTTGCTCCACCAGCCGCGCGCGCTGGTGGTGTCGCGGCGCAGGCGCGCGAAGTCGCCCACCTGCGGCTTGCGCATGTAGAGTTCCACCGCCGCCGCGACGAAGCCCGCACCGATGGTCGGGTTCAGCGAGGTCAGCGGAGCGGCGAGCGCCACCGCGCCGATCGTGACCGGGTGCGCGAGCGCGATGATGCCGCCCACCGCCGCCAGGCCGCCGTTGATCATGATCCAGTCCAGCACCATCTGCAGGCCGAGTTCGGTGTTGCGGGTGAACCCGATCACGAAGCCCGTCAGAATGATGCCGACCACTATCCACGGGACGTACTTCGGCCAGCGTGCCTTCGGCGGAGACCTCTCGAGCTGTTCCAGTGCGTCCTCGGGTCGCTGACGGTCCAGGGCCACGTAGTTCTCGATGCCCTTCAGGTGGCCGGCCCCGACCACTGCCAGTACCTGCCGCGCGCCCTTCTGCGCCAGCTTGCGCAGGTGCGCGGCCATGTAGCGGTCACGCTCGTCGATCAGCGGCAGGTAGAGTTCCCGGGACTGTTCCGCGAACTCGCTGAAGGTGGATTCGAGCATGTCGCCTTCCTTCAGACGCTCGATGTCCTCCTCGGCGATCTTTTCCCGACTCAGCACACTCGCGAGCAGGCCGCCGACCAGACCCATGCGCTGCCACCAGGGCACCGCGCGGTAGGCCCGCCGCAGGGTCAGGCCGATGTCCCGGTCGATCAGCGCCAGCGGCAGTCCCCGCTCCAGCGCGCCGAACATCGCCGCGCGCATCTCCGCGCCGGGCTCGATGCCGTACTGGTCGGCCAAACGCTGCTGGTAGGCCCCGAGCGCAAGGCTGGCCGCGATCATCGGTGCCTGCCCGCTGCGGATCACGCTGAACAGGTCCATCCTGCTCATCGCCTCGGGGTCGAGCATCGCGCGCTGGCGGCTCATGCACAACTCGATCGCCACGGTGTCGAAGACGCCGCTGGCCATCAGGTCGGTCACCGTCCGTGCGCTCGCCGGCGACACGTGGGCCGTGCCGAGCAGGGTGATCTCGGTCTCGCCGATGCGGACCCGGCGATGGGGTTCCCGGGCGAGGAGTTGGTCGACGGTGTCGTTCATCTTGCTCTGATCAGCGCACAAACAGCC
>JAGTVE010000127.1 GCA_018224485.1 Thioalkalivibrio sp.
CTCGACGTGGTGCGCCGGGTGAAGGACCATTTCCGGCGCCCGACCTTCGTCTACCAGGTGTCGGGCGAATACGCGATGCTGAAGGCCGCGGCACAAAACGGCTGGATCGCGGAACGGGCCTGCGTGCTGGAGGCCCTGACCGGCATGAAGCGGGCCGGCGCCGACGGCATTCTCACCTACTACGCGCTCGCCGCCGCCACCTGGCTGCAGGAGGACGCGATCCCGTGAAACCGGACTGCTACGCGGTGGTCGGCAACCCGATCGGTCACTCGCTGTCTCCGAGGATCCACATGCTGTTCGCCGCGCAAACGAACCAGTCCATGGTCTACGAGGCCCGTCTGGGACGTCCGGGGCATTTCGCGGAGGACGTGCGCCACTGGTTCCGGACCGGGCTGCGCGGCCTGAACGTGACCGTGCCATTCAAGGAAGAGGCCTTCCGCCTGGTCGATCGTCGCACGGCGAGGGCGCAGCGTGCCGGGGCCGTGAACACCGTCTGGGCCGAAGCCGACGGCACCCTCACCGGAGACAATACCGACGGGACCGGGTTCCTCCGCGACCTCAGGATACGCCTGGATCTGGACCTCGCCGACCGGGAGATCCTGATCCTCGGCGCCGGCGGGGCCACCCGGGGCCTGCTGGAGCCGCTGCTGGCCGAGGCGCCCGCCCGGCTGGTGATCGCGAACCGGACCCCGGCGCGCGCGGTGGCACTGGTGGAGTCCTTCGCCCAGCTCGCGGGCACCACGCAGCTCGAGGCCAGCGGCCTCGCCTCCATCCCGGACGGTCCCTACGACCTGCTGATCAATGCCACCGCCGCCGGGCTGGGAACGCACGGCCTGAGCCTGCCGCCCGGCCTGCTGGCCGGAACCAGCCTCGCCTATGACCTGGTCTACGGACCGGCATCGCGCCCGTTTCTGGACTGGGCCCGCGAACAGGGCGCCGGCAGCGTCACTGACGGCCTCGGGATGCTGGTGGAGCAGGCCGCCGAATCCTTCACGGCCTGGCGCGGGGTCAGACCCGACACCACGCCAGTTCTGCGGGAGCTTCGGGAGACGCTCGACACCCCGTGAACGGCTTCAGGTTTCGTTCAACTCGCCGATTTAGACTAGGCTTCTGATTGGAAACACCGCGGTTCCGAGGACAATATCATGCGTAAACCCCTGCTCCTGGCCTTCGTCGGGCTGCTCGCCTTCCTGACGGGCTGCACCACAATGGATCCCTACACCGGCGAGGAGCGCACGTCGCGCACCGCCACCGGGGCGGGCATCGGCGCCCTTGCCGGCGCCATCGTCGGCAGCGTGACCTCCAGCCGCAACCGCACCGAGCGGGCAATGGTCGGGGCCGGCATCGGCGCCCTCGCGGGAGGCGCGATCGGCAACTACATGGATCAGCAGGAGGCCGAGATCCGGCAGCAGTTGGAGGGGACGGGCGTCAGCGTGACCCGGGTGGGCGACAACCTCGTCCTGAACATGCCGGGCCACATCACCTTCGACGTAGACCGCACCGAGATCAAGCCGGAGTTCGACCCGGTTCTGGACTCCGTCGTGCTGGTGCTGAACAAGTATGACCAGACCGGCATCGAGATCGCCGGTCACACCGACAGCACCGGCAGTGTCGAATACAACATGAGCCTGTCGGAACGGCGCGCCGAGAGTGTCGGCCGTGCTCTGCGGAACCGGGGCGTGAACCCGGTGCGCATCGGCACCATCGGCTTCGGCCCCCACCAGCCGGTCGCAACCAACGCAACCTCCGCGGGCCGGACCCTGAACCGCCGGGTGGAACTCACGCTCTTCCCGTTCACAGCCGACTGACCTGAACGGCTACGCTCGACCTTCGCTCAAGCCATTGCGGCAATACCCGCCACCCCCACAGGTGGAAATCCCAAGCTCCCCCGCCTGCGGGGAAGCTTGGGATTAGACGCGCGCTGCGCGCGGGCTTCGCGTTAAGATTGGCCTCCGTTTCGAACCCCGGTTCCCGATGACCGCGCGCGCGCGACTTGCCGAGTATGCCCGGCTGATCCGCCTGGATCGCCCGGTGGGCATCTACCTGCTGCTCTGGCCCACGCTCTGGGCCCTGTGGATCGCGGCCAATGGCATGCCTCCGCTGCATATCGTGCTCATATTCGTGGCGGGCGTCACCCTGATGCGGTCGGCGGGCTGCGCGATCAACGACTTCGCCGACCGGCACATCGACCCCCACGTCGAGCGCACCCGGTCGCGGCCGCTTGCGCAGGGCAGCATCCAGCCATGGGAGGCGGTGGCCGTCTTCCTGGTGCTCTCCGCCCTCGCCTTCGTCCTGGTGCTGCTCACCAACCCGCTGACCGTCGCCTATGCGCTGGTTGCCGTGGTGCTCGCGGCCACCTACCCCTACATGAAGCGCTTTCACAGCCTGCCGCAGGTGCACCTTGGCGCGGCCTTCGCCTGGGCCGTGCCAATGGCCTTCACCGCGGTGACCAACGAGGCCCCACCGCCAATCGCCTGGCTGCTGTTCGTCACCACGCTGACCTGGACCGTGGTCTACGACACCTTTTACGGCATGGTGGACCGCGAGTACGACCGGGCCATCGGCGTACGCTCGACCGCCATCCTGTTCGGCGAACAGGACCGTCTGATCACCGGCGTCCTCCAGGTGCTGGTCTGGCTCGGCCTCTTCCTGGTCGGGCAACGGGCGGGGTTCGGGGGTATCTACCTGGGCGCACTGGTCGTGGTGGCGATGCTGATGTTCTACCAGCAGTTCCTGATCTTCGACCGCGAACCCGAGGCCTGCTTCCGCGCCTTTCGCAACAACCATTACCTCGGCCTGGTGGTACTGGTGGGCATGGTCGCCGACACCGTGCTCCTCGGCTGA
>JAGTVE010000128.1 GCA_018224485.1 Thioalkalivibrio sp.
AACATGTTAGCGCCCTGAAAGCAGCGGGCCAAGACACCACTTGCACCCGAAGGTCCGGATTGGCAAAAGCAAGGTGTGGCCCCGTGGCTCAACTGGATAGAGCAGCCCCCTCCTAAGAGGAGGGTCCGGGGCTAAGAAGGAGTGTAAAGACATATGGTTAGGCGAACGGGAAGAAGCTGCGAACCGTTTTCCGAACCGTTTTGGCCCCGTAGCTCAGCTGGATAGAGCGGCGGTTTCCTAAACCGTAGGCCGCGTGTTCGAATCACGCCGGGGTCACCACTTCCTCCTCGCATCTCCCTGAGATACATGCATAATCCCCGGCATGGCAGTTTGTCGGGAGACGTTGGTTTGAGCACGGGGACGGAAGCGCGGGACAGGGTCTTTGAGCTGGTGGACGGATTCATCGCTGACCCGGCGGCTGGTGAAGCCGCCATCCGCAGCGCCCGGGCAGCCCTCCCGCCCGAGGTGCTGGGGGACCTCGACAGCGTCTTGGCAGACCGGCGTATCAGCTACCGGGACGGGGTGTTGATCCAGCTCGGGTATGGCGTGGTTGACCCGGCGCTTGACCTGACCCTGCGCCCAGAGGGTGCGCGCGGCATGGCGCAACAGCTCGGGGTGTTCCTCGCTGACCGGCACATCATTGCCGTCAAGGACGCATACCAGAACATCGCCAAGAACACCGACAGGCTCGCGCGCGGCAACGTCCCGGAGTTTGACCGCCTGCTCCACTGGGTGACGGGTGCGGGGATGCCCGAGCGGGAGGCGGCGCTGGGGCTCGCCTGTGCCGCCGTCGCGGCCACGGCCCGCCCTGTCCTCCCGATGCCCGAGCTCAACCGGAGCGCCCTGACCTTCGCCCGGACAACGGGCCTGCTGCTGGACCTCCTGACGGTCCCCTCGGGCGGGGCCTATGAACAGTTTGCGTTCGCGGCGCTCCTCCACACGCTGGTCGCCAGCCACGCGGCGGACCAAGTGCGCGTTGAGACCAAGAGCCTGAACGCCTCTGACCGCAGCTCCTTCGCAGCCGGGGACGTGCAGTTGGCGACGGGCAGCCGAGCCATTGAGGCGTTTGAGGTGACGGCGAACAGTTGGCGGACCAAGATGGACGGCGCGTCCAAGACCATCCGCGACAATGACCTTTCCCGGCTCCACATCGTCGCAGCCCGGCCCGAGGGCGAGCGCGGGGCGGTGGCAGAGCGGCTGGCAGAGCTTGCCGAGGACGTGGCGGTGCTGGACGTGCGGCAGGCGGTGGAGGTCCTGACCGCCGTGCTGACGAGGCCCCAGCGGGCGGAAGCCCTCCGGCGGCTGTATGAATACCTTGACCGATACCAGCCCGACGCGGGCCGCGTGAACTTGTTGGTTGAGAGGCTGCGGGACGCGGACCTAGTGGAGCGCGCGGGCGACTGACGCGCCGACAACCTCAGCCAGCCGGGGCGGGACCGCGTTGCCAATCTGGGAATACTGGGAGCTGCGCGAGCCCTCGAACACCATGTCAGCCGGGAAGGACTGCAACAGGGCGGACTCAAGCACGGTCAGCCGCCGCCCGCCCCGGAGCGCGCCAACCTTGGGCTTTCCCCCGTCCCAGAGGTGCTTATGGTAGGGCGGCACAAGGTCCAGCTCATCAACAAAGTGCGTCTTGTTGCCCCCGGCGGAGGCGAGGATGGTGGGCGCGGGCTGGTCAAGGTTCAGGGCGCGTCCGCCGCCGTTGAAGAGCTGACCCGCATAGGGGCTTGGGCGCAGGTCCGGTGTCTTGGCATAGACCACCTTGGAGGGGTTGGGGGTGCCCAAGACCTCCCCGCGCCGAATCACCGAGCCCGCCGTCACATACCGCCCGGGGCGGTGGGTCGGTGCCGGGAAGTCCACGGCCCCCTTGAGGAAGCCGATCACCATGACCCGGAGCCGCTTCTGTGGCACCCCGTAGTCAGCCGCGTTGACGATCCGGGGCGGCAGGATGGTGTAGCGGTCGTCAATGGTCGCAAGGACGCTGTCAAAGTAGTCCCGGTTGCGGGGCGCGAGGAGGCCCGCGACGTTCTCCATCAAGAACGCCCTGGGCAGCGCCTCATTCACGGCGCGCACGAACTCGGGCAGCATGTCCCGTACATCGTCAGCGGCCAGCCGCTTGCCGCCGTTGGAGAAGGGCTGACAGGGTGGCCCGCCTGCGATCAGGTCAACGCCGCGCCAATGGCGGAAGTCGATGCCGGTGATTGACTCCTGCCGCACCTCTGTCTTGGGGAAGGTCCGCCGGTAGGTCGCGCAGGCGTCCCGGTTGAGGTCTAGGCCCAACACAGACCGGAAGCCCGCGTGCTCAAGCCCGAGGCTCAGCCCGCCCGCTCCGCAGAACAGGTCTATGCAGGTCAGATCCACTTGTCCCTCCCCTGGAACATTCCGCGAACATATACACCAGAGGTGAATCGCACGTCAACGGGAGCCTAACTGCTACTCAGCCGGGGTGCGAGCCGATTGTTGCGGTGATTCGCCTTTTGGGCACAAGGTGTTGCGGCCCGGTGACCTACTCAGCCGCGACGGCCAGTCCCGCCGGGAGCCAGTGCCCGCGCCCGTCCGGTGTGCCGAGGGCTGTCCCGAGGGCGCGGCCTGTCCCGTCCTCCACCTCCGCCCGAACCTCCCACCCTAGGGCAGCGGAGAGCGCCGCCGCCTCGCGCAGGGCGAGCCCCCGGGCGGCGTCGGGCGTGTCCGCCTCGCACCACCAAGTGTCGGCAACAAGGACGCGGGGAAGGCGGGAGGGTCGGCAGCGGTGACAGGTCATTGGGTGCTCCATTTCTGAGAACGTAGGGTGAACAGTAACCTTTCCTTAACCTCCGCCCCCAGTGCAGGTCGAGACTTGTCCCCGCCCTGAAAGGCAAATTTATCGTTCAATAACAATGCCTTGGAAGCCGCATTAACCGGAGGTAAACAGCGGCGGGGATAACCTGAGCAGTTGACTCAGGTAATGGATGGTCAGGATGAAGGAACTTGAAGCCGCCCGTGACGCGCTCCGGGCGATGGGGCACCCGGCCCGGCTGGAGCGGGTGCGCGCATGGACTTGGTGGCTGCGCGCGGTTGATGCGGTCGTCACGGACGCGCCCCCGGAGGTCGTTGCCCAACTCCTCCCGGGCACCCGGTGGGAGCCGATGGCAGGAAGCTGTCGGGCGTTCTTCTAGGGCGTGGTGATGCCCAAAGGGGAGCCGGGCGGCGCAAGCCAGACGGTCAGGCCGGGGGTGTCCGACAGCGGCGGATGCAGGAAGGGCGCGAGCGCCTTGCGGGTGCGGCGCTTGCGGTGGCCGATGCGCGCGGCGCGGGAGAACAACGCCCGGCGCTCTGGCGTCTGGGCAAGGGCCTTGTGCGTGGCTTTGTTGCTGGCGTTCGCCCTTGCGCGGACCTCGGGCGCGGCTGCGGCCTCGCGCGCCTTCGCTAGTCCCGCCGCACGTCGCTCCTGCCATCCCGGGTCAGCATGGAGCGCCTCAAGGTGGCGCAGTGTTTTGGCCTTGGTCGATGGTTGCGCCATCGCGCCCTTGATGCCCCTCTTCACCCGCTCAGCAAAGTCCGGGTCAACCCAGAGGGCGCGGGCGTCCTCAGAGGTCATCCCCTCGCCACCCGACAGGATGTTCAAACACCGCTCGCCCAAGACAGCCCGCGCCAGACGGATCGCACGGCGCTCCGCCGCGTCAACATCCGCGCGGTCCCCGTCCACCCGGGCGAGGATACGCCACTCAAGGGCCTTCCTGTGCCTCCGGGCCACCGGGAGCCACGCCACGCCCGAGCCGATGTAGCCGCAGGGGAGCGGCCCCGCGCCCCTGTGAGGCCACGTCCTGAGCGCCTCCGGCGACACGCCCCGCCAGCCAGCATACGCGCGCCCCTTCGGGCACCGAAACAGGTAGATGACGGCCTGCATAGGGTCCTCCATTGCTCGGGCAGAGGATACCGCCCCGCCCCAGTCAGGCGGGAGGGCAGAGGCTTGCGCCGTGCCCTGTCTTTCGTGCTTGACATTCCGGTGAAAGTGTGGGCCACGCCTGTCCGGTGGGCCGCACAAAAATCACACATCAGTGGGGAAACTGTTGGTGGCGTCGTGCCGAATCAGCGGGTATGTTCAAGAGGTCTGCTGATGCAGGCACGGTGGTGGGGCCATAGCACGGGGCCTCACCGGCAGGGCTCCGCTCCACGACAACGCCCGCCGTCACGTCAACGCAACCCCGGTTGCGCTGGGTGTCGGCATAGTGAGCGTCCGTGTGACCCCGAACCGACTGCCAGCGCTCCCAATCAAAGGAGCCAGATGGATGGCAGAAGATCAAGACAGTGCACCTTCCCTTGAGGAGGTGGTGGACGCGGCACGGACCTTGAACATGGTCCGCCGCCACGTCAGCGGGTTTGGGCGGCTGGAAATCAGCGAGGCTTACAAGCGCAATCGGGGGCGGGTGCTGGAAGCCCGCCTTTGCCTCGGCGGGAGCAACCACGCAAGGTATGTGAAGCCGGAGCTTGGTGAAATCGTCCAGCCCGCTGCCAATGTCCTGACGCAGGCGCTGAATTCCAACTATTGGCTGAACCTCGACACGTCTGACCGCAACCACATCGTCGTGTCGATCAAGGTCTGACGCGCCGCGCCGCCCGGCGCAGTGTCGGGCGGCGCACCACCCCGAAAACGCCGCGCCGGGTCGCACCGGCGCGGCCCACCCTTTCGGGCGTCCGGGGGCGGCACCAACCGCACCCCGGATATTGCCGTCAGCGGGGTCAGTGGACGTGGCGCGCGGCCTCAACACGGGACGCGGTGGCGACAAAGCAGCCGTAGGCCCGCAGGACGCGGCGGGACAGCCTGTCCGGCGGGGTGCGCACGACCACCTCGGGGCGGCGCTGGCTGTCGGCCCAAACCACCTTGCCGCGCGGGGTCAGGCGGAAGGAGATGATGCCCACCAGCGCGCCAAGCTCCTGCGCGCTGACCTCATGCGCGGCGGCGAACCGGATGACGGCGGGGACACTGGGCCAGCCGTCCGCCTCGTGGTCCTTGGCCCAGAGCAACATCGCGTCACGCGCCAGCAGGAGCGCGGGCGGGAACACAGCGGCCATGCCCGCGATGATGGCCCGGTCGCGGGCCTCCCCGGGGGTCACTTGCCGCGCCCCGGGCCGGTGTAGGACGTGCCCAAGGCATCGCCCTCGAACACGCATGGGGCGAAGCCGCCCGCCGCCGTGGCCGCGACCTGCGTGGTGTCGAAGCCATTGAACGGGGTGTTGAGGTGCGGCGTCAGGGCGTTGGCGGCGGTGATCGCAGCCGGGCCGTTGGCGGCGTCAACGAGGGCGGCATGGACGCCCGAGGGGTTGCGCAGGTGTTCAGCGCCACGGGGGCGGGTCACGAGGAACAGGGCCATGTCAGGCCTCCTTCTTGTTGGTGTTCAGGGCCATCTTGACCCGGTCAAGGGGCCGGACCTTCCCGGCCTCCCACTCACGGTTGCGGTTGATCGCGCGCTGGGCCGCGAGCTTCACGGCGGTGATCGCGTCCTGCACCTGCCGGGTCTCAGCGCCCACCAGCTTGTCGGCAAGGTCCTGCGCACTGAACGGGCGGGACCGGGCGGGCATCCGGTCAAGGATCGCAACAAGCGCCGCGCCCAGAACCTTGTTGTTGGTCGCCACGGCCAGCAGCGCGGCGTTCTTCAACTCCACGATGCCCGAGCCGGTGAGCTGTTGTTGGTATGCGGAGCGCTCCGGCGTCCCGAGCCCAGCGCGCGACAGCACGGCAACGGGCGAGGCCCAGAGCTGGGACGTGGTGGCGAGGCTGTCCGCCGCCGCGTTCAATTCCTTGAGGTGCTGCCAGCGCGCATCGGAGCTGTTCTGAACAACCTCGCGGCGCAGGGTCGATGCGGCCTTGTCTGCGGCTGCGGCTTGGTCCTTGGGGGTGAAGCCCGCGCGGGCGAGGCTGTCCGCCGCCTCGGTGGCGCGGTGGGCCACGCCGGACTCAAGCGTGTCGATCAGCTTGCCGAACTTCTCAGCGCGCTTTGCCGCGACCTCGGCAAGGCTGACCACCTCTGCCGTGGACAGGATGGGCTTGTCGGGGATGTTGAGGGGGAGGGATGGAAGGGCATCTGCCATGTCGGGCTCCTCGTGCCGGGGCGGCCACCAGCGGCCCGCCTTCATGGCCCGAGGATACCGCGTCGGCATGACCCAAGCGACTGATATTCCTTGTTGTTCAGTCAGCCCACCACGCGGTCTGCGGGTCCCCGGCCTTGCCCGGCGCGGCCCGGCCCACCTTTGCGCTGGCCTCGGGCAGGTGCGCCTCCGGGTCCTCCGCCACCATCGCCACGGCATAGCCCACGACAACCGGCGGCGCGTCGGTCACGAGGGCGGTGACGGGCTGGGGCTCCCATGCCAACCTGTGGCCGGGCTCCATGCGCGCGGCATACCCCATCCGGCACAAGAGCCCGGCGGCGTTCTCATACACCTGCTGCCGCGTCTCACTCACCGCGCCGGGTCTCCGGGTCAAGGACGCCCTCAATCGCGTCCGGGTCGCGCCGCCCGGGGATGCGCTCCACCGTGTCCGAGCGCGGCCCCATCGGCAGCTCGCCCGCGCGGCGGCGCTCCTCAATGAACTCGGTCATGGTCATCTTGTTCGGGACCACCAGCACCCCGCCGGTGTTCAGGCTGACATTCAGGTTGGCCTCAAGCGCCTCGCCCTCGCGGTATTGGTGCCGGGCCTTCAACAGGAAGATGTTGGCCACGATGTTGCCCTCATCGGCGGCGGTGCGCAGGTTGGCCACGAGGGCGTCGTGCTCCCGGGCGAGCCCGGCGTGGTAGGCGTCGTCAACTTCGGGCTGGCGGTCCCGGCAGGAGCGGAAGGCGTCCTTGCTCATGCCGAGGGCGCGGGCGATGGTCGAGACGTGACAGCCGCGCCCGGCCAGCTCCTCCACGAGGGCGATGCCCAAGGGGGTCACGCGCCAGTGGCTGCGGCCCGTCTCCCCCGGCTCCGGCGGCACGAGGCGGGCGGGCAGGTTGTCAATGTTGCGGTCGGTCATGGCTCTGCGGCCTCCTTGTCAAACTCGGTGCATACCTTCTGGCTCAGGCCCTTGCCGCAGCGCAGCTCGCGGGCGATGGCGTCCATGCCCATCCCCCGGGCGCGCAGGTTGCGGATGGCAACCACGATGGCGTCGGACACGGGGGGCCTGCCCAGCCGCTTGCCCTGCGAGCGGGCGCGGGCGAGGCCCGCCTTGGTCCGCTCCACGATGATTGAGCGCTCAAGCTCCGCCACCATCCCCCGGACCTGAAACAGCAGCCGCCCCGAGGGCGTCGTGGTGTCGATGGCCTCTTGGTGGAGGTGCAGGCCGATGCCCAGGGACTCAAGGTCGTGTGCGAAGTTGAGCAGGACGCGAAGGGACCGGGCGAGGCGCGAGGCGTCCCACACCACCAGCACGTCATACCGGCGGCGGGTCGCGTCCTTGCGCGCCCGCGCCAGCTCGGGCCGCGCCTCGCTGGCACCGGATGCCGTCTCCACATACTCCTGCACTAGGGTCCAGCCCGCGCGCTCCGCCACCTCCCTGAGGCAGAGGAGCTGGTTTTCGCAGGTCTGGTCCCCGGTGCTCACCCGGGCGTAGATCGCGGCGCGGCGGGCGGTCATGCCGCCGCCCCCGCCTTGGCGCGCGCCGGGGTGTGCGGGACCGGGGCGGCCATGCCCTCGGGCAGCACGAGGTGGTAGACCGGGAACAGCTCCGCCGGGTCATAGCCCTCGGCAAGGTTCTGTTCCAGCAGCGCCGCCTTGTCGGCCTCACTCAGGTCGTCAGGGTGGCTGTCCGCCCGGAAGGTGCCTTGGCCCTCATAGTCGCAGGCCAGCCAGCGCTGGTGCCCGTTCTCGAATGTCGTGCGGATGCCGTAGCCCTTGAGGCTGTTCATGTCCCACGACAGGCCCGACTTGACCGTGACCGGCTTCCACGGGTGGAGGTGGCGCAGCAGCTCTGTCATGGACGCGCCGCAAGACCGGGACAGCAGGTCCACGAGGAGCGCCTGCTTGGTGCCCTCGCGGCAGGCAACCGCCTCCGCCTTCGGGGCGAGGTTGATGCCCCGGGGCTTGCGCGGGGACTGGGTTTTCCGGGCCACCGGCTGGGCGTCTGTCTCGGGCTGGGGGACTGGCTGGGCCGCGACCTCGGGCGCAGCCTCTGCCACGGGCGCGGTGGCGGACAGGGCCGCGAGGTTCTGCCAGATGCGGCGGGCGGCGGTCGTGCGGTCAGGGAAGCGCTTCACCGGCGCGATGCCCAAGGGGGCGGCGGTCGCGGCGAACAGGGCCGCGCCCTGCTTCATGGTCAGTCCGTCAAGGTCCTCTGCGATCAACACAAGGAGGTGGTCATGCGCATCGGCGGCGGCGGTGGCGTCCGCCTTGCTGGCGTGCAGGGCGTAGGTTGCGGCGGCGGGGTCGATGGTGGCGAAGGTGGTCATGTGGTGCTCCATTTCTCGGGTTGGCGGACACACGCATAGGTTGCATCCAGTGCCGGAACGTATCGTGAACGCCAACACCCCGTAAAGGGAAATCTTTGGGGTAACAGTGGGTTGGACCGCGCGGCCCAGCGGGCGTGGGCTCCGGGGCTGGCGCGCGGGGATACGTTTTCGGGGTGCGGGGACGGGCATTGGTGCCGCAGGTGGGCCGGGCGGGGATAACTCGGGCGGCGGCGCTGGCCCGGCCCGGGGCACCAACCTTTTACGGCTTCGCACAGGACGTGTTGCGGTGGCATCCTGCCCCCTGCCCAAGGCAGCACCTCGCCACAGGTCCGGGGTCGGTCCGGG
>JAGTVE010000129.1 GCA_018224485.1 Thioalkalivibrio sp.
ACCTGGCTGCCGCGAGGGCCTCGAGACTGCCGCGGCCGGTAAAAGCCGGCTGTGAGCCGGGTCGCGAACGCAGCGGCGCGCGGACATGCGACGCGCACTGGCGCTTCGCGGGGCGGCAGAAAAAAGGGGGGGGCCGGAATCATGCGCCGGGCCGATCGCTGGGCCCGAGGTCGGGCTCCTCTGCGTGACGGACGCATCCGCGTGCGCGCGACGCTGAGAGGGTCGTGGAGATCGCTAGTGGGTCAGTAACGGACGCGGCATGCAACCCGGCAAGGTGTCACCGGAGGCGCGGCAACCTTCGAGCGATCCACCAAAGTCGCCAGGATCTCTGGGGTGACACCCAGGGAAACGTTGATTTATCAGCGCTTCCTAGAAGAAGACCAGCACGCTGACCGATGCCATGATCGGTACGCCCGCCACGAAGGCAAGCGTGACCACGCAGATGGAACAATCCTTGATGCGACCAGACCGAAAGAATTTCAACACGAACTCTCCACCCGGGCCAGTGAATTGGCTTTTGTTTTACCGGCGGAGTGTGACAGCAAGATGACCCATCCGCAACCGAAACGCGGGGGTGTTTCGCGAATACATGGCCGCTTCGGGTATGCTCTGGCCGTGTCGCCCAGTCCATCGAGAGAGTTGATGGCCACAATGCAAACCGCCCAGGCACTGGATGCCGCAGAGCGCGTCTGTGCCCAGCGCGGGGTGCGCCTGACGGCGCTGCGCCGGCGGGTCCTCGGGCAGATCCTGAAGACGGAGGGCGTGATCAAGGCCTACGACCTGATCCACGATCTCAGTTCGCAGGACCGGAGCATCAAGCCGCCGACGGTCTACCGCAGCCTGGCCTTCCTGCTGGATCAGGGGTTCATCCATCGGATCGAGAGCCTCAACGGCTTTGTCGCCTGTAGTCACCCCGGGGAGGCCCACGAGACCCTGCTGATGATCTGCGACGGCTGTGGGCACATCGACGAACTGCACCCGGAGCACATCAGCGAGGCGCTGGATCGGGCGGCGGATGAAAAGGGCTTCACGATCAGCGCAAAGGTGGTCGAACTGCACGGGACCTGCCGTGCCTGTAGAGACGCCGCCCGGGAGCGCCGGGCCACGCCGTGACCCGCGTCCGTACCCGGACGTCGCAGACTGGAGACGGCGCCGATACCGGTGCCGCGGCAGCCCGATTGTGCGCCCTGCCGCCGGTAGTGCGCGCCGACACGCGTCTGCTGATCCTTGGCAGCTTCCCTGGCGCCGCCTCCCTGCAGGCCCAGCAGTACTACGCCCATCCGCGCAACCAGTTCTGGCCCATCATCGGCGCCCTGCTGGGCCAGCCGCTACCGGAGCTTCCGTATCCCGAGCGCATCCGCTGCCTGCTGGATCACCGCGTCGGTCTCTGGGACGTCTACGCCAGCTGCCACCGCGAGGGCAGCCTGGACACCGCGATCCGCGACCCGGTACCCAACGACCTCGCCGGTCTCCTGGTTCGGGCGCCGGCGTTGCGACTGGTGGTCCACAACGGAGCGGAGAGTGCGCGGCGGATGCGGGAGATCGAGGCCCTTGGACTTCCGACGCTGCGGCTGCCGTCGACCAGCCCGGCCAATGCGCGCCTGGGACTGGAGGCGAAGCTCGCCCTGTGGCGGGAGGCCCTGGGGCGGGCGGGGGTGCTTCCGGGCGGGTCGTAGCAGGAGCTGCGCGGCGGGCCAGGTGACCTTGAGGCGGGCCCTGTGGGAGCGAGCCTGCTCGCGAACGCGCCGCAGGCGCGCCAAACGCCGTGTAGCAATTCGACGCCGATTCGCGTGCGAGGCACGCTCCCACACGGCCACCCTGGCCCCGTGGGGGGGGGCGAGGCCTCTCGGCGACCCGGCGCCTGGAGGGTCAGGGGCGATGATAGAGGCGCAGGCCGACGAGGAGATTGCGGTCGGGGGCGGGCTCGAAGTAGCGGCCGAAGCGGGCGTTGATCCGCAGGTTGTCGATGGTTTCCGTGTTGAAGAGGTTGTTCACCGCGACAAACCCCTCGGCGCGAAGGCGGCCGTGGTCCCAGTGACGACCGACGCGGGCGTTCACCACCGTATCGGCGCCCACCCTCACCTCGTTGGCGTCATCCGCGTAGCGGCTGCCGGTGTAGAGCGCATCGACCACGGCGAAACCCGGGCCGTCGCGCCACGCGGCCTCGAGGAAGAGCTGCTGCGCGGGCAGACCAGGCAGGCGATTGCCCCGGAAGCTCTGGCCATCGACGGTGAACTCGCGATAGCGGAAGTCGTTCAGCGTCACGGCGGCGCGGAGGTTCCAGCGCGGATCCGGCCGCAATTCGAGGCCGACCTCCAGTCCCTCCCGCGCGGTGCGGCCGGCGTTGCGGTAGAACACTCGGCCACCGTCCTCCAGCTGGAACGGAATCAACTCGTCCCGGACGCGGGTGACGTGCGCGGTTACGTCGTAGGCCAGCATCCCGGTCTCGCCACGCGCCCCGATCTCGAAGGCACGGGCGTACTGGGGTTCGAGATCGGGATTGAACCCGCCGGTGCCCGCCGGATTCGCGAACTCGGTGAAGGTCGGCGTCTCGAAGGCATTCGCGGCATTGGCGAAGGCCCGGTGTCCGGGTGACCAGTGCCAGATCAGGCCGGCGCTGGCGCTGGTCTCGTCGAAGGTGCGGCGGCCGGAGAGATCGACGCCGTCGAGGCGCAGGCGATCGTCGATATCGAAGCGAATGCGATCGTGCCGCGCGCCGAGGGCAAGGTTCCAGTCATCGTCGAGCAGCGTATCGGTGTGCACGTACAATCCGTGGCTGCGGGCGCGTTCGCGCTGATCCAGCGCGAGGGGATCGGCGCTTGTGGGCGGATCACAGACGGGTTCCAGGTTACTGTCGATGCACCGGCGCGTGCGGTCGTCGCGCTGGCGCTCCACGTCCAGCCCCAGCAGCGCACGGGTCGGACCGAAGTCACGCTCGTAGCCGACCTGGATACCGTCGAAGTCACGGTCGTAGGCGACCTGGCTGCTGCCGAAGAAGGGGAGCTGCTGCTGGTAATCCCGGCGCGTGGCGAAGGCACCGAGCCGGAGTTCACCCTCACCGACCGGCTGACGCCACTGCGCGCCCAGGGTCAGCTGCTCGGCGGACTGGCTGCTGTCCAGCGCCTGCGCGAGCGGGGCCGCGCCGCGGCGGTCCGCCTTCATCTCGGCACGGGTCAGCGCGCCGGGATCCTCGGTCAGTGGTGCGTCGAGGGCCCGCAGGTGCAGTTCGAGGTCACCTGCCTCGAGGGCCCGCGCAAGATGCAGCCGCAGCAGGCGCTTTTCGGCCCGGGACTGATCACGGTAACCATCGAAACTCAGGTCGTGGAAGCTCAGCGAGTACGACCCGCGTTCGGCGCGCGCCTCGCTCAGGGCCTCCAGACGCTGGAACCCGTGACTGCCGAATAGCGCACCCCCGCCGTGGCCGCGCGGGTCGCTGCCGTCGCGGGTGGTGATCGCCACCACCCCGCCGGTTGCGTTCCCGTACAGGGCCGCATTGGGACCGCGCAGCACCTCGATGCGGCTGACGTTCAGCAGATCGATCGCGTCCACCTGGGACTGCCCGTCGGGGGTCGTCTCGGGAATCCCGTCCTGCAGGATGCGCAGACCCCGGATGCCGAATGGGGCACGGGCCCCGAAGCCCCGTATGGAAACACGGACGTCCTGCGCGAAGTTGTAGCGGTTCTGCGCGAAGACTCCGGGAATCCGGTTCAGCGCCTCGTCGAGTTGCAGGCCCTGCCGGCCCTCGGTCGCCGCAGCGGTATCGATCACGTCGACCGCGGCCGGCAAGTCGGTCAGGGGCGTGGCCAGCCGCGGTGCCGTCACCGTGACCGTGATCGGCTCCAGCAGCTCCTGCGCCGGAACCGGCGCGGCGGCGAGGGTGAGCAGCGCGGGCAGGACGTGGCCGATCAGCCTGAAGCGCTGCCGGGGC
>JAGTVE010000130.1 GCA_018224485.1 Thioalkalivibrio sp.
TCGGCCCCCTGTAGGAGCGAGCCTGCTCGCGAACGCGCCGCAGGCGCGCCAGAAGTCGGGGCCAACCCGACGCCCGTTCGCGTGCAAGGCACGCTCCCACACGGCTGCCCCGGCCCCTGTGGGAGGCGAGCCCTCGCGCCGATTCCGGCGCCGGGGAAGATCGGCCAGGGGCTGGCCTCCTACGCGCCCGCCGGGCGCAGCGCGGCCTCCGGAATCGGCCCGGAGGGCAGCCGCTCCGGATCCCACTGACGCCGCGCGTGCTCCAGCAGGTCGTCGACCGCTCCCGGCGCCGCCGTGGCGAACCCCGGATCGACCCCGGGAATGCCGATCGCGGCCAGGATCGGCGCGAGCAGGGCGGCGGGGCGCCGGCGCGGCACCGGCGCGGCCCCCGAAGACTTGGCCAGCTTCCGGCCGCTGTCCGCGATCACCACCGGGTGGTGCAGATAACGGGGTTCCGGATGCCCGAACGCCCGGTACAGCTGCAGCTGCCGCGGTACCGAGCCCAGCAGGTCGATGCCGCGGACCACATCGGTGACCCCGAGGTCGATGTCGTCGACGACGGTCGCGAGCTGGTAGGCGAACACGCCGTCGGCCCGGCGGATCACGAAGTCGCCGCCCAGCCGGTGCAGGTCGAAGCCGAGGGCACCCAGGTGCCGGTCGGTGATCGTCCAGTGGCGCTGGTCGGCCCGCAGGCGAATCGAGCGGCCCTCCCGCCCGGGTGGCAGGCCCTCCCGGCAGGTGCCCGGGTAGATCGGCCCCTCGAGACCCATGAGCCCGGCGGCGGCGACCTCCTGCCGGGAACAGGCGCAGGCGAAGACCCGGCCGCCCGCCTCCAGCCGCGCGAGGGCCTCCCGGTAGGCGGGTTCGCGCTCGCTCTGAAACACCACGGCGCCGTCCCAGCCGAGCCCGCAGGCGTCGAGGGTGCGCAGGATCTCGTCCGGGGCGCCGGGCACGGTGCGCGGCCGGTCAATATCGTCGATGCGCAGGTGCCACCGGCCCTGCCGGCTGCGGGCATCCAGCCAGGAGATGACCGCGGCCGTCAGTGAACCCGCATGCAGCGGGCCTGACGGCGTCGGGGCGAAACGGCCTGTGCAGGCGGTCAAGAATCAGGGAGGGGCACGTGGCTGCGGGGTTGTGCTGGGTCCCAGGCGGCAGGCCGCTCAGGCCATCTGCTTTTCCTTGATCTCCGCCAGTGTCTTGCAGTCGATGCACAGCGTGGCGGTCGGGCGCGCCTCCAGTCTGCGGATCCCGATCTCCACCCCGCAGGCCTCGCAGTAGCCATAGTGGCCCAGCTCGATGTTGCGCAGGGACTCGTCGATCTTCTTGGAGAGCTTGCGCTCACGGTCGCGCGCCCGGAGCTCAAGGCCGAATTCCTCCTCCTGGGTCGCGCGGTCGGCGGGATCCGCGAAGTTCGCCGCCTCCTGCTTCATGTGACCCACGGTCCGGTTAACCTCTTCCAGGAGCTCCTGTTTCCAGGCGAGCAGCAGTGCCCGGAAATGTGCCAGCTGCTCGTCGCTCATATATTCTTCGCCCGCCTCCGGCTGGTAGGCGGCAATGCCGCTGGCCACCATGTGGTTGGACGAGGGCTTGGTATTTTTTGGGTCTGCGGCCATGGACGCTGGTCTCCGGGTGGAATCGCGGGCCTTATCTATCAGAGAAGGCTCGCGCAGGCAAGGCCCGGGCGGGCGGGAGGTATGAATTCAGGAGGCAGGGTATCCGACGTCTCCTGCGTGCCGGCCGGTGCCTTTCCGGACCGCGGAGGGTCCACGGTGCCCCGAATCCTGTGGAGGATCCATGGACAAGCTCAGCGCACTGATATTCGACGTCGATGGCACCCTGGCCGATACCGAGCGCGATGGTCACCGGGTCGCCTTCAATCGTGCCTTCGAGGAGGCGGGGCTGGACTGGTTCTGGGATGAGGCCCGGTACGGCGCGCTGCTCCGGGTGACCGGCGGCAAGGAGCGCATCCGCCTCTACGTCTCCGAGGACTGGCCGGATCTGCTCGGGGCACCGGACATCGACGCGCGTATCCGGTCATTGCACGCGGCCAAGACGCGGCACTACCTGGCGCTGCTCGAGGCCGGCGCGATTCCGCTCCGGCCGGGGGTGCGGCGGTTGCTGCAGGAGGCGCGCACGGCGGGTCTCCGGCTTGCGATTGCCACCACCACCACCCCGGAGAACGTGACCACGCTGCTGCGCACCACCCTCGGCACGGAGGGCCTGCGGTGGTTCGAGGTGATCGCCGCAGGCGACATCGTTCCGGCGAAGAAACCGGCCCCGGACATCTTTCGACTGGCCCTGTCGGAACTGGGGCTGGCGCCGACCGTGTGCCTCGCGCTGGAGGATTCCGAGAACGGGCTGCGGGCCGCACTCGGGGCCGGCCTGCCCACGGTGGTGGCCACCAGCGGCTACACGCGGGATCAGGACCTTTCCGGCGCGGTCGCGGTGCTGGACGGCTTCGGCGAACCCGGTGCGCCGGTGACCGTGCAGGCCGGAACGCCGCCGGCCGCCGGGCATGTCGATGTCGCCAGCCTCAAGACCTGGCATCGTCTGGCGCAGACCGGACTGTAGGAGCGGCCTCTGGCCGCGATGCGGTCGGTGGAAGGGCCATCGCGGCTGGAAGCCGCTCCCACAGGGTCCGGGGTCCTGCCGCGTAGGAGCGGCCTCTGGCCGCGATGCGGTGCGCGGAGGGCCATCGCGGCTGGAAGCCGCTCCTACGTGGGTCGGGGGAGGCCTTTGGGGCTTCAGCTGCGTTTGCGGGGCTTGCGGCTTGGGCGCTCTGACGCCGGGTGCACCGTGAGAACCTGCAGATCCAGCGCGCCGCGCGCGAGCCGCGCCTGCAGCTGCGCGCCGA
>JAGTVE010000131.1 GCA_018224485.1 Thioalkalivibrio sp.
GTGCGGTATCGGCCATGGCCTTCAACCCGGCTGCATCGCCATCGAGGTCTTGAAAGGCATAGGGATTGAGGAACTGGCGGCCCCACAGGAAGGCACGGTCTGTCTCGGTGAGACCGGCTTCGGTACACGCAGCGTCCCACTGTCCGATGATGCAGGCGAGCTGGTGTTCCACGATGGCCATTGCCTCCTCGCGGGACAGAAGAAAATGTCCGGCAGCGTTTATGCAGGATGATATCCGGCTCATCCGATCCTCGCCGGCAATCAACATGGCTTGCGAAGCTTCGTGACCAGTCCGGTTTTGCGGGCAGATGTCATAGGCCGGAGTCAGACGAAGCGATTGCCCGTCCCAGAAGGCGGCATGATTACGCGCGTGGTCATCAGTGTTGCCGCACAGGATGTTGAAGACGAGCCGTGAGAACAGCTCCCGCAGCGTAGCGGAGGCGTCGTCGAAACGGTGCCGAACGAGTTCCGCGAGGTCTTCGTAGCTGGCATATCGGGCCATCATCTCATCGAGGGCCAGCATGGTGAGCGCGGACACCATAGCTTTGCGCTGCCACCCTGCTTGCGAATGCACGCGGTCAAAGCGTTCAATCAGAAGCACGTCTTTGTGCAGGGAGCTGGTCAGTGAGACATTCGCCACACTCAGCCCGCACAGGGTGGCCAGGCGCATGGCGACGAACTCGGCCTTGACGACACTGTAGAGATCGGTGGTCGATGAAAACTTGGCGATGTATTTCCTGTCGCCATCCCCGATCTGTGCCTTAGGCCGGGCACCGCCAAGCGAGGTCCCGTGCTGAAGGGCCTGATCGAGTTCGGGGCTGAGCGGCATGCCCTTCTCGATGAGATCTGCGGCTCGCACGAGCTGCTGCAGGGGAGCGGTCTCCGTCCCGCGCGGCACATACCCGGTAGCCGAGCGCTGAAAATCCAGAGCGCCGATCCGGTCCGAGCCGGATTCCAGCAGGTAGGTCAGCTCGTCGAGCTGGTCCGGATCGGCCCTGGCTCCTTTGGTGCCGAGCTTCCTGTTGATGATGACGCGCCGCCCCCAGGCATCCGGCGAGCCATCACGGATACAGGCGGGCATGCTCAATCCGGGCAAAAGGGGGACGAGCCCGGATTGCAAAGGCAGCTCGGGGGCATAAAGGGGGATGGCGTTCTCGCGGGCCAGATAGCTCTTGCCGTAGTTGAACATCAGGTGCTCGCCATCCACGGTCAGCTTGCCCGCAACGACCGGCTCTACGGTACCGGGCAGCCAGACCCAGACAAAGGCCTCGCTGTAGGACGTTTTAGAATTCATCATCCACCGGCTTTCTGCGCTTGCGCACGGCACTCGGCAACAAGGCCAGCTTGTCGTCAGTGCGGGCGATGTGAGAGGCCAGCGAGCCCCGATCCTCGTCGAACAAGGCGACCCCGACCACCGCGGCCACCTCGAACACGAGACCGACAGCAACGCTCAGGTCGCCCTTTTCGATCTTCTGGAGCGTCGCCCGCGAGATGCCGGCGCGGTCGGCCAGATCGTGCTCGGTCCACTTGCGCTGCTTGCGCCCGAGCTGGATCTGTTTGGCCAGTAAGGTCGCGGCTTCACGCGTGTACCGGGAATATGTTCTCTGTTTTGCCACCCAACCCAATCCAAATTGACCACTATAATAGTCACAAAACTATTTTATGACTATTTTAATAGACATTTATCCTGGAAGAGTCAAGAATTCTTGACCACCAGAGTAGCCACGAAGACGCGTCATGACCACTGTACTGGTCACCAACCCGGCGCTTTGCTGTTAAAGCAGGCCTCCCGGCCCAATTGCCGGAGGTCCCCTGTTCCCTCAGAGCGCGCTCGGAGGCGTGCAGTGCCTTTTCCAGGAGAAAGGCCGCGATACCGGCGCTGTGTGAGGTGGAAGCGGATCTTGCTGCGGGCGTGGGCTACCGCTATCCCTATCAGATGGGGCACACCTACGCCTCGACGATGCTTCAGGCGGGGGAGTCGGTGATGTGGGTTTCCAAGCACATGGGCCACACCGACTGGAGCTTCACGGCCCGGACCTACAGCCGGTGGGTGTCTGCGGATGCGCTGGAAGCCGGGGTGATATGTGGACCAAAAAGCGGACCAAACCCACCCCAAAACAACCCATAAATGGTCTCTCGCGAAACCCTAGGTACTTGATTTAATGGCGGAGAGGGAGGGATGGATTCACGGCGTCGCCGTTCACCCCTTCGGGGCGCCAGCACTGCTGGCGGCCTACCCCGACGCTTCGCGTCGCGGTAGTCGAACCATCGTGTTGATTTCGAGGGTTCGAATCCCAATCAATCAGGCACGAAAAAGGGGCCACGAGGGCCCCGTTTTCATGCCTGGCGGAGAGAGAGGGATTCGAACCCTCGATACGGGGTTACCGTATACACACTTTCCAGGCGTGCGCCTTCAACCACTCGGCCACCTCTCCGGAGTCCGCACCCGGGCACGGATAGAGCGCCCGCGCGAGAAGCTGCGCAGGTTAAACCAGGCTGCCGCAAACCGCAATTGGCGCCCCGCGCAGGGCCCGGTCCCCATACGCCTGAGCGCCCTTCGGGCCACCAGACCCTACCTGCCCCGCCCCGAATCCGGAGGCACGACGCCCGGCAGTACGTGCACGTTGCCCCCGGGGCTCATGTCGCGGATACGCGCAGTACCCACCTCCTCGACCTCGTCGATACGGATCACCGCGTGCAGCGGAACGTGGAAGCGCTGTACCCCCTCGAACTCGTGGCGCAGCCGCTCTTCGCTGGGGTCCACGACGACCTGAGAGCGTTCCCCGAAGAGGAGGCCCTCGATCGTGACGAAGCCGTAGAGCTGCTCCTGGTAGACCTCGCGGGCGAAGATCTCGTAGATCTTCCCCTGGTTGATGAACTGGATGCGAAACCGCGTCTTGGTACTCATGGCCACATCATGCAGCCGTATCCGGGAAATTCAAGCTCCCCGGGCGTGTCTTCCATCCAGGTGACAGATTTGAAATCCGCCCCTTCGCATGCCCCCGATCCTCGCATGCCCCCGTGCCGGATCAGTCGAAGACGATGGTCTTGTTGCCGTGGGTCAGCACCCTCCCCTCCAGGTGATAACGCAACCCCCGGGCAAGCACCCAGCGTTCCACGTCGCGGCCCTTGCGGATCAGGTCGTCCACCTGGTCGTCGTGCCGGATGCGGGCAACGTCCTGCTCGATGATGGGCCCGGCATCCAGATCCTCCGTCACGTAGTGGCAGGTCGCGCCGATCAGCTTCACGCCGCGGGCGAAGGCCTGGTGATAGGGGCGCGCACCGACGAAGGACGGCAGGAAACTGTGGTGGATGTTGATCACGCGCCCGCGGAATGTACTGCAGAGATCAGGGGGCAGGATCTGCATGTAGCGCGCCAGCACGACGGTGTCCGCGCCGAGGACATCCAGGCGCTCGCGCAGCAGCGAAAAGGCCTCCTCACGGCTCTCGCGGGTGACCGGCACGTGCTCGAACGGGATGCCGTAACAGCTGGCCACCTCCTCCAGTACACGATGGTTGGAGACAATGGCCGGAATCTCCATTGGCAGTTCACCCGAACGCCACCGGGCGAGCAGGTCCGTCAGGCAGTGCGGTTCCCTGCTGACGAGGATGACGACCCGCGGACGCGCGTCGGTGCGCACCAGGGACCAGTGCATCGAGAACTCGCCGGCGAGTTCGTCGAAGCTGCCGGACAGATTTAGATCCCCCCCGGCAGGCAGGGAGAACACCCAGCGCATGAAGAACCAGTGCGCTTCGGTATCCGTGTGCTGCGCGGCCTCGGTGATCCAGCCCTCCGCATCGGCGATCAGGCGCGCCACCCGGGCAACGATTCCGAGCCGGTCGGGGCAGGAAACGGTCAGGCGGAATTCGGAGCGTTCGATCATCGGCGGGCTCGCGGCATTGCGGGGCAGCGCCGCAGTTTACTTGGCTGCCCGGGGCGCTTGAAGACCGGGGCTGTTCGGAGGGGGGGTCCGAACCGGGGGATCGCGGCTGGAAGCCGTTCCTACGAACACCCGGGGATTGCGGCTGGAAGCCGTTCCCGCGAACACTCGGGGATCGCGGCTGGAAGCCGCTCCTACGAACACTCGGGGATCGCGGCTGGAAGCCGCTCCTACGGGGCATTGGGGCGTAGGAGCGACCTCTGGCCGCGATTCTTACGGGGCGGGGGAAGCCTCAGGTGCGGGCATCGATCCACTTGCCGATCGAGGGCGGGACCTCCTTCTGCGCACGCCCGCTGACGTAGATGCCGATGTGTCCCCCCTTGAAAGACTGTTCGGTGTAATCCTTGCTACCGACCAGCTTCTTCAATGCGCGCGCCGAGTCCGGCGGCACCAGGTGATCCTCCGTCGCGAAGACGTTCAGCACCGGCATCTTCACGTTCTTGAGGCTGATCTCGTGTTTGCCGATGCGCAGGCCGCCCTCCACCAGCTTGTTCTGCTGATAGAAGTCCTTCAGGAACTGGCGGTAGGTCTCACCGGCCTGGTCGGGGCTGTCGAAGATCCACTTCTCCATGCGCAGGAAGTTCGCGACCTGCTCGGGCTTGTCGAGGATGTCCACCATGTCGAGGTACTTCTGCCCCATCAGCCGATAGGGCTTCAGGTTCAGAAAGGTCCAGTTCAACATCTCGCCGGGAATGTTGCCCAGCGTATCGACGATCAGGTCCGCGTCCACGTGGCGCACCCAGTTGGACAGCATGTTGTCCGGTGTCTGGAAGTCCACCGGGGTCACCATCGTAACCAGGTTCGCGATCTTATCCGGGTGCATCGACGCATAGCAGAGGCTGAAGGTGCCGCCCTGGCAGATGCCGAGCACGTTAACCGCGTCCACCCGGTGCCGCTTGCGAATCACGTCCACGCAGCGGTCGAGATACCCGTTGAGATAATCGTCGATCGTCAGGTAACGGTCCGCGCGACCCGGGTAGCCCCAGTCCACCAGGTACACGTCCATCCCGGCCTCGAGCAGCCCCCGCACCATGGAGCGGTCTTCCTGCAGATCGGCCATGTAGGGCCGGTTCACCAGCGCATACACGATCACCAGCGGCACCGGATTCTGAACCACGCTCGCCGGCGCCTGAAAACGGTAGAGGACCATCTTGTCCTCTTCGTAGATTGCCTCCCGGGGCGTCGCCCCGGTGCTTACCTCGCCCACATCCATTAGGTTCTGGACACCCTGGGTCAGCTTGTGCTGAAAACCGGTGAGTTCGTCGAGGGCCTCGTCGGGACGGATCTGGATCGGGGTCATCACTGGGTCTTCCTCCGGGTGGTGCCAGTCTTGCGGGGCCTGGCAGTGGTCGTCTTCTTCTCGCCGGAGGCAGAACTGGCCGCGCTTCCGGTACGGCGCGTGCTGCGCTTGGGCTTCTCTGTGGCAGCCGCGGCATCGGTCGTCGCGCCGGAACCGCCCGCAGGCGCCGCCGATGCCGTGCCAGCCTGAAGCTTCTCCAGCGCGGCCCGCAATTCGGCGACCTCGTCGCGCAGACGCTGCACTTCGCCGTTGGCTCCCTTGTGCTCGTCCAGTTCGCCCTGCATCCGTTCCATCTGGGAGCGCACGGCCTGGTAGGCGGACCTGGTGTCGTGCAGACGGCGCTGAAGGGTGGAGATTTCCGACGCAGTCGGGATGTTCATCGCCTCCAGCCACTCGTCGACCAGGCGGACGCCCTGCTTCTTGACCGCCATCAGCGAATTGACCATCCGCCCATAGCGGCGCGCGTAGTCGTCGGACATCGCGTACTCGGCATAGGCCTCTTCGCAGGCGTCCACCCAGATGTTGAAGACCCCCCGTACCGAATTGATGGTCTTGCCCTCCTCGGCGGCCGCCTGTATCCGCTTCTGGAAGGCGTCGACCGAGCGCGTACCCAGGTTCGCGAAACCGGCCTGGTACTCGTTCATGGCCTTCTCGTAATCGAGCATCAGTCGAGCGAACTGTTGGTACTGCTCCTGCGATTCGCGCCCGTACCCGATGGCGGGCGCTGACAGGATACCCTCCAGCTGCTCGCGCAGGTCGGTGGGCTTTCCGGACTCGAAGGCCTTCATGAAATCACCGGGAAGCGGCATGCTGCCGGACAGGGTCCGTGACAGGGTGTCGAACGGGAGATCCCAGAAGGCCGTTCCCTGGCGACCACCGGCTCTTGCCGCAAGCTGGGCGAAGGGATTCAGGTTGGCGCCACCCTCCTGGAAGGCCTCCGTCATCATCCGCGTCCACTTTTCGATCATCTCCGGCATGTCGCTGACAGGGCCCTCCTTGTAGAACCCCTCGACCATCGAGAAGTAGCCCTTGCCGACATTCACCATCTGCTCCAGCAGGTCGGTTGCCGGCTTCGGGGTCGCCGGCGCCACGGCCTTCAACCACTGTTCCATCGCGCCCGCCCACGGGTTTTGCGGTGCTGACTGACCGGGAGCGGCCCCCTCCAGACCCCGCCTCGTCATGTCCATCCAGGCATCCCAGTAGCGGCGCTGCGCCTCCAGCCACTGGTCCGCAGTCGAAACGGAATCCGCCATCATCTTCTCCTGATCTTCGCCCCGCGGGCGTGGTTACTGTATGGGATGAAGTGTAGAACCTGCGCCGGATACTAGCACGTCATTTGTGCACCGCACCATTCCGCGCATTCCGCCGCAGGCGCTCGGTATCCTGCAGGCAGACGACCAACCCGCCCCGATTGAGGTCTCACGCCACCGGCATGCCATAATCACGGTGCACGGGTTCACTGCGCGAGGACCAGAAATCGTCGGCAAGAGACCGCCATCCAGAGGAGGCAGAAGTAATGAGTGAAGACATCGTAATCGTCGGAGCAGCCCGCACGGCCGTCGGAAGCCTGATGGGCTCGCTCGGTGACATCCCGGCGAGCAAGCTCGGGGCCACCGTGATCCGCGCCCTGCTGCAACGTTCGGGGGTGAGTCCGGAGCAGGTCGGCGAGGTGATACTGGGTCAGGTCCTGACCGGAGGGGCAGGCATGAACCCAACACGCCAGGCGGCTCTCGAGGCCGGCATTCCCGACAGCGTTCCAGCGATGACGATCAACATGGTCTGCGGTTCCGGGCTCAGGGCGGTCCACCTCGCATGGCAGGCGGTGCGATGCGGTGACGCGGAGATCGTGGTCGCCGGAGGGCAGGAGAGCATGAGTCAGGCGCCGCACGCGCTGCCCAGATCCCGCTTCGGTGTCAAGATGGGCGAGTGGACGCTGCGGGACACCATGATCAATGACGGGCTCTGGTGTGCAATCACCGACATGCACATGGGCAACACCGCTGAGAACATTGCCCGGAAGTACTCGATCAGCCGCGAGGAACAGGACGCCTTCGCTGCGCAGTCGCAGCAACGCGCCGAGGCGGCGATCCGGGACGGCGTCTTCAAGGAAGAGATCGTTCCGGTGGAGATTCCCCAACGCAAGGGCGAGCCCAAGATCTTCGATACCGACGAATTCCCGCGTGCCGGCGCCACCGCCGAGGGCCTCGCCAAACTGCGGCCCGCCTTCGAGAAGGAGGGCACGGTCACCGCGGGCAACGCCTCGGGCATCAACGATGGCGCCGCGGCCGTGCTGGTGATGACGGCGAGCAAGGCCCGGGAACTCGGCCTGAAACCGATGGCCCGTATCGTCGCCTTTTCCTCGGCCGGAGTGGACCCCGCCATCATGGGCACGGGCCCGATCCCGGCCACCACTGCGTGCCTGGAAAAGGCCGGTTGGAGCCATGGCGACCTCGACCTGATCGAATCGAACGAGGCCTTCGCGGCCCAGGCGATCTCGGTGAACAAGGAGATCGGCTGGGACCCGTCCAAGGTGAACGTCAGCGGCGGCGCGATCGCGATCGGTCACCCGATCGGGGCCTCTGGCGCTCGGTTGCTGGTCACGCTCCTGCACGGAATGCGCCGCCTTGATGCGAAACGCGGCCTCGGAACCCTGTGCATCGGGGGCGGCCAGGGTGTGGCGATGGCGCTGGAACGGACCGACTGAACAACCCGCAATGGCACACGGCGCCCCATGCCGAAGGGGCGCAGGCGCCGCGGGCCGGATCCCGGAAATGCCGCCCCGGATCATGTAAAATCGAGACCGAGTACGGGTGCAAGGGGGCGCCGCCGTGAGTGAACAGAGGCTGGTCAAGAAGTATCCCAATCGGCGCCTTTACGATACCGAGGAAAGCCGCTATATCACGCTGACGGATGTTCAGAAGCTGGTGCGGGACGGGATGGACATCAAGGTGGTGGACACCCAGAGCGGCGACGACATCACCCGCGGCATCCTCATCCAGATCATCACCGAGCAGGAGGCGAGCGGAAACCCGATGTTCACCACCGAGGTGCTCACCCGGTTCATCCGCTTCTACGACGAATCCCTGCAGGACGCCTTCTCGAGCTTCCTCGACCAGACCCTGAAGCTCTACGGCGAACAGCAGCAGCAGATGCAGTCGCAGCTCGACCAGTTGATGCCCGGAGAGGCCCTGCAGAGCTGGGCCGAACTCACCGAGCGCAACATCGAGCTCTGGCGCGAGATGCAGGACAGCTTCTTCCGGGCAGCCGCAATACCCCCCGACCGTTCGTCCCGCCGGCGCTCCAAGTAGCCGCGTTCCTGGGCTGGCCGGGCGTCGCCTTGCGCCAGCACCCGTACCCGGCGCTGCGTCCACCCCTCTCGGGAGCGGCTCACCGATGCCGGCCCCGCCCCTTCTTCCGGGAAATCCCCCCCAGAGGCTTGACTCCGTCTCCTGGGCGTCCTATGCTGCATCGCAACAATGCTGCACTGCACCAAACAGCGGGCGGTGGCATTCAATCAGGAGAATGAGCATGCAAAACCAGATGTTTGACGCCTATAATGAGATGGCCCAAGGCGGCTTCGAGGCCCTGCGCAAGCTGGGTGAGATCAACATGCGCGCCGGCGAACGCCTGTTCCAGCAGCAGCTCGACATGAGCAACACCATGCTGGAGACGGGTGCCAAGGGCATGGAGGGCATGACCAAGGCCAAGGGCTACCAGGAGCTGGTGTCCAGCCAGGCCAAGCTGGCTCAGGACTACGGCCAGGAGTGGCTGAAGGGCTATCGCGCGGCCGTCGAAGTGATGACCGAGGCGCGTGATTCGGCCGCCGACGTGGTGGACCAGCAGATGCAGACTGCCAGCAAGAACGTGCAGGCCGCTGGCGAGAGCTTCAAGAAGGCTGCGGCAAAGGCCGCTGCCTGAACCATCAACCGGCCCTGAGCCAAAGAAGGGGGCGCTGGTCGCCCCCTTTTTTTATTCGGTGGGCCGCACATCGGAGGATGCATGGCACGTTTAGCGTTGGTCACTGGGGGCATCGGCGGGATCGGCACGGCGATCTGCGAGGAATTGCTTGGGCGCGGCTTCAAGGTCGTCGCGGGCTACTACCCGCCGGAGAAGGAGCAGGCCGAGGAGTGGCAGACAAGGCATGCGGCCGAGGGACGGGAGTACGAGATCGCCTCCGGCGACGTCTCCTCGTTCGAGGATTCGCAGAAGATGATCACCGAGATCGAGGACCGGCTGGGACCGGTGGACGTGCTGATCAACTGCGCCGGCATCACGCGCGACAAGACCTTCCGCAAGATGGAGCCGAACCAATGGAAGGCGGTGATGAGCACCAACCTCGACAGCCTGTTCAACGTCACCCGCCAGGTCGTGAACGGAATGATGGAACGCGGCTACGGACGAATCGTGAACATCTCGTCGGTGAACGGGCAGCGGGGCCAGTTCGGCCAGACCAACTATTCGGCCGCAAAGGCGGGCGCTCATGGCTTCACGATGGCCCTCGCGCAGGAGGTCGTGCGCAAGGGTGTGACCGTCAACACCGTCTCACCCGGCTACATCGCAACCGAGATGACTGAGGCCATGGGCGAAGAGGTACAGCAGCAGATCATCTCGCAGATTCCCATGGGCCGCATGGGCACCCCGGACGAGGTCGCCTACCTAGTCGGCATCCTGTGCGACGATCGGGCGTGCTACATCACCGGCGCCAATTACGAGGTCAACGGCGGCCTGTTCATGAGCTTCTGACCTTTTGCGGCACCCGTGCCCGCGCGGTAGTTTACCGGGCGGCGCGGGTCCTCCCCCCTGCCCTTTAGACGTCTCCTCCGCGCAGGGGCTATGATCAATGGCCTGATGCACTGGCCTGCAGGACTGAGACCGAAAACCACGTGGATACGCCGGATCGAGATCGGCGTGTTCACCTTGGTGCTGTCGGTGCTCCTCCTCTGGGCCTGGCAACATACCCCGTCGGCACTGAACCTCGCGCTGTTCAAGCAGGAACTTCACGTGGCCCTGGTCAGCCATCCCCATGACCACACCTTCGTGGACCTGGGCAACGATCCGGAGCACTTCGAGCTGGTGCTGCTGAACGGCCTTGCGGAGCGACTCGGGGCCCGGCTGGAGGTGCACAGGGTTCCGGGGCCGCGCGAGGCCTACCGTCTGTTGCGGGCAGGCAGGGTGGACCTTGCCGCCGGCCTGCTTACCATTCCGGGGGACAACCCCGGCCTGCCGGTCGGACCGGAAATCCTGCCCATCCAGAAACAGCTGGTGTACTGGGCGGGGAACGGGTCGGCCGCCGACGGCCTTGATGAGCTGGTGCAGCAGGGAGCACGCATCGGGGTCACCTCGGTCCTGGCCCTCCCGGAGGCGCTGGCCGCCGTGGTCCGGGACAGCAACGGATCCGGCGGCGAGATGGAACTGATCCAGTACGCCGACGGACCGGAGCTGGTCGCGGCACTGCGCAGGGGGACCGTGGACTACGCGGTCCTCACCTCGATCGAACTCAGCCGCCTTCAGCGCGTGCAACCCGCCCTGCGTTTGAGTCTCGAGCTGGACGGAGAGACCCCGGTCGTCTGGCTGTTCCCGCCGGGGCGCGATCGCAGCCTGATCGACGCCGCGGAGGACTACCTCGAGGCGCTGCGCTCCGGACGCGAATTCGAACTCCTCTTCGACCGGCACTTCGGTCACCTCGAAGTGCACGACCTGGTGGACGCGATCAGCTTCACCCGACTCGTGCAGGAGCGCCTGGATCCCCTGCGACCGTTGTTCGAAGAGGTCGCGCTGCAGCACGGCCTGGACTGGCGGTTCCTTGCCGCAGTGAGCTACCAGGAGTCGCACTGGGACCCGGATGCCGTGTCACGCACCGGCGTGCGCGGCCTGATGATGCTGACGAACGCGACGGCGCAGTCCCTTGGCGTCAGTGATCGCAGCGACCCGCGTCAGAGCGTCGAGGGCGGCGTGCGCTACATGTTGCAGATGCTCGAGCGGCTTCCCGACGGCATCGGCGAGCCGGACCGCACCTGGATGGCCCTGGCCTCGTACAACGTGGGGCTCGGACACCTGCTCGATGCACGCGATCTGACCGATACCGGCGGCGGAGACCCGAACCTCTGGCTGGACGTGATGGACTGGCTGCCGAAGCTGGCGCAGCGCGACTGGTACGAGCAGACGCGTTACGGATACGCTCGCGGCTGGGAACCGGTGACCTATGTGCAGAACATTCGCAGCTACTACAACTGGCTGGTGCAGCTGTTTCCAAAACCCGGCGATCGTGACAGGAGCATGCGCCTCTACCTCGGCACACCGTTGCCGCTGTAGGCCCCGCCACCCCAGAAGCGCGCTCAGCGCGCGCGCCGCTGCCGGAAGAAATCACGCAGCATCGACGCCGCCCGCTCGGCCTCGACCCCGCCCGTCACCGCGATGCGATGATTGTGGGAGGGGTGCGCAACCAGGTCCAGTGCCCCACCCGCCGCCCCGGTGCGCGGATCCGGGGCACCAAAGACCAGCCGCGCGACCCGCGCGTGGACCATCGCGCCGATACACATCGGACAGGGCTCCAGGGTCACATACAGGGTGGTTCCGGGCAGACGGTAGTTGCCGAGCCGCCGGGCGGCCTCGCGAAGCACGCGAATCTCGGCGTGCGCGGTGGGATCCCGCGCGCCAATAGGGGCGTTGTGCGCACGTGCAAGGCAGTGGCCGTCCTGCACCAGCACAGCCCCGACCGGCACCTCGCCCGCTTCCTGGCCGCGCCCCGCCTCCTCAAGGGCCAGGGACATCCAGTACCGGTCCTGCTTCTCCTGCCCGGATCCCTCCGGCATTCCTGCAGCGATTGCATCCTGCATGCACCAAGGCCTCAGCCGCCCGCGTGCTCGGCCAACGCCTTCTCGATTGCGGTCCGCAGGGCCTCCGGCCGCGTGCTCGGCGCGAAGCGGTCGATCACCCGGCCATCCCGGCCCAACAGGAACTTGGTGAAGTTCCACTTGATGGCCGTGGTCCCCAGGGCGCCGGGTGCTGCCTCCTTCAGGAACCGGTACACGGGATGGGCATCGCCGCCGTTCACCTCGATCTTTGCGAACATCGGAAAATTCACACCGAAGCGGCTGCTGCAGAATTCCGCGATCGCCTCCGGACCTCCGGGCTCCTGGCCGCCGAACTGATTGCAGGGAAACCCGAGCACCCGGAAGCCCTGCTCTGCGTAATCGTCCTGCAACGCCTGCAGCCCCTGGTACTGAGGCGTGAAGCCGCACTCACTGGCCACGTTCACGACCAGCAGTACCTTTCCGCGGTAGTCCGCGAGGTCCTGCTGCCGTCCGTCCAGCCGCTCCGCCTGAAACTCGTAGAGGGTTGTCATCTCTCACATCTCCAGTTGTCGCTCGATCTCCACGAGCAATTCGGTCATCCCCTGCGACAGCGCCGCGACCAGCGCCTCCGGGGAAGGTGACGCCATTGGAATACGCCGGTCGAGCTCCCAGAGCTGCATCCGTTCCCGGCCGTGTACGAACACGCGCAGACCCACCACCGCCGCACCCGGCGACGGCCCACCGAGATCCGCATGCAGGCTCGTCACCAGCACATCGACCTGCTGCGCACCGGGCTCGGCCCGCGCGTCGGCGACGAGCCGCACCGGTCCGTCCTCCGCGGTCCAGCGTTCGCGCAGCAGCTGCTCCATGTGGTCACGGGGATTCAGGAACCATTCGTTGTAGAAGTCCGACTCGTAACGGTGCGGGCCAAGCCGGTACACCAGGCCCTTGCCCGCGACGGACGGCGCGACCCGGACCGAGCCCAGTTCCACCGAAACCGTTGCGGCCTCCGTCGCGGGCGCTGCCGGCAGTTCCAGCAGGAACCACGCCCGGTCGACCGCCGGCTGCGTCGGCACCAGGGTGCAGCCCCCGACCAGCGCAATCAGTAACAGGAGCAGCAACCACCGACCGGTCATTCCACCCATCTCACTGAACCCTCTCGAGCGAGCTGCGCGGGGGCGGCCCGCCAAAGATGGCGCCGGCCGGATTGCGCCGGGCGTCCTCGCTGAGCGACCTGAGCGTGGCGGTGGCTGCCTGGAGATCCCCGAGGGTCATCTCCAGGCGCTGCTCGTTGACCTCAAGGCCCCGATCGAGCCGACTGACCACTCCTTCAACCTGTCCCATCACCTCGCCGAAATCGGCCTCGTCGAGCGCCGCGCGCAGGGACTCGAGCGTAAAGCGGGCCTCGCCCGGGAGCGCCGCGATGTCCGGGTCTTCCAGCAGGCGTTCCGCGGTCACCAGCAGTCGCTCGCTTTGTGCCAGGGTCTGTGTCAGCTGTGTGATCAGCTCCGTCGTTTGGCGGTTCAGCGTTTCCGTATCGAGTGCGGCCATGGTTCGCTCCAGCGTTGACAGCAGTGTGGCGGCCCGGTCCACCACCCTCTCAACGTCGAGCCGTTCGATGCGCCGCAGTGCGCCCTCCGCGTGCTCGAGCAACCGCGTCGCGGTGCTCGAGGCTGACGGGATGTAGGCGTAACGGGGTTCCCATCCGACCGGTAGCGCCGCATGGGTTGCAGGGTCCACGAAGTCCAGCTCCAGGTAATTGATGCCGGTGATACCCTGCGCCGCCATGCGCACCCGCAGCCCCGCCTCCACCAGCGCCTCCAGAAGATCGTCGCTGACCACGCTCTCCCGGGCCGTCGACGCAAACCGGTCCAGACGCAGCCGGCCGAGCGCCAGCACGTACCGCTTGCGCTCGATGGGCGGTACATCGACCTCGTATTCCGTGGAGGTGAAGCCGAGGCTGGTCACCTCGCCGATGGTCACGCCCCGGAACTTGATCGGCGCACCGACATCGAGGCCCTGCACCGAGCCGTCGATATAGGTCTCCATCGTGATGGTAGGGCGGAGCAGGTTGCCCGTCCCCATCACCACCAGCACGATCACACCCACCGCGATCGCGCCCATAATGAACAGGCCAAGCCTGAAGTGTAGAGCGGCATTCATGCCGGTAGATCCTCCGTTTCGCCCCGGCGCAGGAAACGCCGGACCCAGGGATGCTCACTGTTGTCCCGGAGCATGCGGGGGTCGCCGTCGGCGACGATTGACCGAGTTTGCTTGTCCAGCATAATCACACGGTCGGCAATCGTAAAAATGCTGGGCAGCTCGTGCGTGACCACGATCATGGTCATCCCCAGGCTGGAGGAAAGACGCCGGATCAGCCGGTCCAGTTCTGCCGAGGTGATCGGGTCCAGCCCGGCCGAGGGCTCGTCCAGAAACAGGACCTTGGGATCCAGCACCATCGCCCGCGCGATCGCGGCCCGCTTCTGCATGCCGCCGCTGATCTCGGCGGGCATGAAGTCACTGTACTCGGCCAGGCCCACCATCTGCAGCCGCGCCCGGGCGATGCGATCCATCGCGGCGGGCGGCAGCCGGGTATGGACCTCCAGTGGCAGGCGTACGTTCTGGAGCAGACTCATCGAGCCGAACAGGGCCCCCATCTGGTACATCACCCCGATCCGGCGGAGGATATCCTCGCGTTTCGCGCCCTCCGCCGCGGTCACGTCGGCGCCGTCGATCAGGATCCGGCCGGCCAGTGGCCGGTACAGTCCGATCATGTGCTTCAGCAGCGTGCTCTTGCCGCTGCCCGAACCACCCAGAATCACGAAGATCTCGCCCGCGCGTACCTCGAAATCGAGTCGTTCCATGATGATCATCGGACCGAACCCCATGGTCAGCCCTTCCACCTGGATGATCACCTTTCCCGGCCCGGTCACGGCTCAGATGCCCAGATGAAAGAAGAGCACCGCGAACAGGCCGTCCACGATCACGATCAGGATAATCGCGCTGACCACCGCACTGGTGGTGGAACGCCCAACCGACACCGCACCGGCACCGGTCTGCAGGCCGCGCAGGCAGCCCACGCTGGCGACCAGGAAGCCGAACACGCAGGCCTTGAACAATCCTGAGCCCAGGTCCGCGAGGTCGACCGCACCGCTGACCTGGTTGAAGAAGGTGACCATCGGGATTCCGAACCCGCGCATTACCAGCGCCGCGCCGACCAGCCCGATCAGGTTCGCGTACAGGGTCAGCAGCGGCGCCACCAGCACGCCCGCGAGGATCCTGGGCACGACGAGGAAGCGCACCGGGTCGAGGCCCATCGTGGTCAGCGCGCTCACCTCCTCGTTGACCTTCATGGTGCCGATCTCGGCGGCAAACGCAGCACCCGATCGACCCGCGAGCAGAATCGCCATCATCAGCGGCCCGAGTTCGCGCAACAGCGATATCGCGACGAGATCGGCCACGAAGATCTGCGCGCCGAACTGCCCCATCGCCACGGCCGACTGGAAGGCAAGGATCACGCCGAGCAGGAAGGCGATCAGGGAGACGATCGGCAGCGCCTGGTAGCCGGCGGATTCGGCGACCTGCAGCGTATCCCGCCAACGCACCCGTTCGGGCCGGGCCAGTCCCCGGCCCAGGGCCAGGCTGACCTCACCGACAAAGGCGACCTGCTCATGGATCTCGAAGCCCACTGCACTGACACCCCGCCGCAGGCGTTGCCGCCAGGAAGGACTCCCCGCGCCCCGGGCCGGTCGTGCCGCGTCCGCATCAAGGTACGGCTGCAGGTGCCCGGCGATCGCCGCCGTCATGCCCTCGAAGCGAAGCGTGCCACCCCGCTCCGCCATCTCCCGCTCGACACTGTACAGCAGTGCGGCGCCGGCCCCGTCGCAATACTCCACCTCGCCGAGATCCAGCACCAGCTCGTGGGCGCCGGTCCGCTTCCTGAACTCGTCGAGCACGGCCTGCCAGATGGGTCCGGTGCTGTAGGCATCCATCCGACCCGAGAACCGCACCCGCGGTGGCGGACCGGCCTCCACCGCGTAGCGCAGCCCCGGATCCGACTGGATTTCCCGTTCCTCCATCGCAGCTTCCCGCGCATCAAGCGTTCATAATGGAGCCCGCGTGATCGCGGCTGGCCGGGATCCACAGGAGCCCCGGCCAATCGATTCGACTCAACAGGCAGGCAGCAAAAGGATACCGCATGAACAGCCCCGAACACCGCGTCGACCGAGAAGCGCTCTCACGGGTGGAGGAGCGTCTAAACCGCGTCCTTCTGGGAAAGCCGCATGCGGTCCGGCTCGCGCTGGTATGCCTGCTGGCGAACGGCCACCTGCTGATCGAGGATCGTCCCGGCGTTGGCAAGACCACACTGGCGCACGCGCTTGCGCAGGTGCTGGGCCTGGACTACCGGCGGATCCAGTTCACCAGCGATCTCCTCCCGGGCGACGTGGTCGGCGTATCCGTCTTCGATCAGTCCCGCGCCGCCTTCGAGTTCCATCCCGGACCCATCTTCGCTCAGGTTCTCCTCGCCGACGAGGTGAACCGCGCGCCTCCCAAGACCCAGAGCGCGCTGCTCGAGGCGATGCAGGAGCGGCAGGTCAGCGTCGACGGGCGCACGCATCACCTGCCCCACCCGTTCTTCGTGATCGCGACCCAGAACCCGACCGAGCAGATTGGCACCCACCCGCTGCCGGAATCCCAGCTGGACCGGTTCCTGATGCGCATCGAACTCGGCTTTCCGGGCCCGGAGGCGGAACGGGCGCTGCTCGAGGGCGGGGACCGGGGCGAGGGCGCGGATCCGCTCGCCGCCGAGGCCGGACCCGAGACGCTGCTCGGGTGGCAGCGTGCGGTGTCAGGGATCACGGCCCGCCCCGCCCTGCTCGATTACGTGCAGGCCCTGCTGCAGGCGAGCCGGGACACGGCCCTGTTCCGCAGCGGCCTGTCGCCGCGGGCGGGACTGGGGCTGCTGCAGGCGGCAAGGGCGTGGGCAATGATCGATGGCCGTGACTTCGTGACCCCGGACGACGTGCGTGCGATCGTGCCGACGGTCGCAGTGCACCGCGTGGTCTCACGGGAGGCGGAGCCCGGGTCCGTCACCGTCAACCGGTTGCTCGAATGCGCTCCGGCGAACTGAAGCAGGACGGAACCGGGTCCGCCTCTGGCCGGGGCCGACTGCGCGAGGACTTCATCCGCTGGGTCACGCGCCGGCACCGGGCGGACGGAAGGCGCGCAGTGATCAGCCGGGACCGCGTCTACATCCTGCCCACGCGGCAGGGGTACATGCTGCTCGCGATCCTGCTCGTGATGCTGCTCGGTGCGATCAACTACTCCAACAACATGGCCTTTCTGCTGACCTTCCTCGTTGTCGGCATCGGACACAACGCGATGTGGTACACCCATCGCAACCTGCTGGGCCTCGAGGTCACCGCGCTTCCGGTCGCACCGGTCTTCGCCGGAACGGCTCCGTTGCTGACGCTGCGCCTCGAGGAACGCAGCGCGAGACCCCGCGAGGCCATCCACCTGTCGGCGGGCGGAGTCCCAAGCCGGTCGGCCTTCCTGGAACCCGACGGTTCGACGGAGATCGCGGTGGCACTCGAGCCACGGCAGCGAGGCGTCTACCGGCTGCCACGGCAGCGCCTGTCGACCCGCTATCCGCTCGGGCTGCTGGAGGCCTGGACCTGGCTCACGCTGGAGCGCGAGATCCTCGTCTACCCCGTTCCCGTCCCCCTCGACGGACTCGCCCTGACCGGTGATGAACGCGACGGAGAACAGGCGGAAAATGCCGGGGCATCGGATTCCACCCCGGACGAGATCCGCGAATACCGGGCCGGCGACCCTCCGAACCGGATCGCATGGAAGGCCGTGGCCCGCAGCGGGCAGCTGTTCGTTCGGGACACCGGGTCCGACAATGCCGCGCCGGTCTGGCTCGACTGGGACGGGATTCCGGCCGCCGACCCGGAGGCCCGCCTGTCGGCACTGTGTCATGCGGTGCTGGAGGCCAATGCCGAGGGTCAGCCCTACGGGTTGCGCCTGCCGGGAACCCGGATCGGCCCGGAAACCGGCGCCGACCATCTCGCCCGTTGCCTGCGGGCGCTCGCGCTCTTCGGCCTACCCGGAGATCCCGCCCGATGACCGCTCCAGCGGCCTCCGCCCGGTCCCGGCCGGAGGTCCTGCCCGGTCTTGGGCTGCTGCTCGCGGCCCTGCCCGTCGCGGCACTGCCCCACGCCTGGGAACAGCCACCATGGGTGATCGCGGTGCTTGCCGCCGCATTGCTGTGGCGCCTGGTCATTCACACCGGCCATGGCCGGCTTCCCTCGCGCTGGGTTCTCGTGCCGCTGGTCTTGGCGGGCGGGGCCCTGACGTTCAGTCACTTCGGCACGGTCTCCGGCCAGCAGGCGGGTACCGCGCTGCTGCTGGTGATGGTCGCGCTCAAACTCCTCGAGATCCGCTCGGAGCGCGATGTCGTGGTCACGCTGTTTCTTGGCTACTTCATCGTGGTCACCACCTACTTCTTCAACCAGTCGATCCTGATCGCGGCGTACTCACTCGCGTCGGCCTGGCTGATCACTGCGGCCCTGATCCAGGTCCACGGCGGCAGACCCCTGCCGTTCCGCCGCGTTGCCCGCTCCTCGGCGCTGATGCTGGTGCACGCCCTCCCGATCATGCTGATCCTCTTCCTGGTCTTCCCGCGCATCCCGGGACCGATCTGGGGCAGCTCCACGGACGAGACGGTCGGACAGACCGGCCTGTCCGACCGTCTCGAGCCGGGCGACATCGCCCAGTTGCTGGAGAACGAGGCCACGGCGATGCGGGTGCGTTTCGACGGGCCGGTTCCGCCCTCGAGCCTGCAGTACTGGCGGGCGCAGGTGATGACCGATTTCGACGGGCGCGCCTGGCGGACCGATCGCGACCGTCCGGAGGTTCCGGCACCCGCCGCAGGCACGGGCGATATCGCCTACACCGTAACGCTGGAACCGACGCGCGCACGCTACCTGCCGGTGCTGGAGTTTCCCGATTCGCTGCCGGCACAGGCGCGTCTGCTGGACAATCTGCAGGTCGTGCAGCGCAACCGCATCGACAACCGGATCCAGTACACCGCCACCGCCCGGCTCGACGTACCGCCGGCGCTGCCGCTGGCGGACACGGAACGCGCGCGGGCCCTGGCACTGCCGGAGGAGGCCGCGGCACGCACTCGCGTGCAGGCGGGGCTCTGGCGGGCGATGCACGGGGACGACGAACGCGCGATCATCAGCGCGGCACTGGAACTCTTTGCCGGCGAGCCGTTCCGCTACACGCTACGCCCGCCACGGCTGCAGGGTGACCGCACCGACCACTTCCTGTTCGAGACGCAGGCGGGCTACTGCGAGCACTACGCCTCTGCCTTCGCCGTGCTGATGCGCGCGGCGGGCATTCCCGCCCGGGTCATCACGGGCTACCAGGGCGGCCAGTGGATGGACACGGGAGACTACCTGCGACTGCGCCAGGCCGATGCCCACGCCTGGGCGGAGGTGTGGCTGGAGGACGCGGGCTGGGCCCGGGTCGATCCGACGGCCGCGATCGCCCCGGAACGCATCGAGACGGGCCTGGGCGGACTGTTCGGGGACGACGCCGATGCTCCGGCGTTCCTGCGCCGCTCCGGCCTGCCCTGGACGGTGGAGTGGCGCCTGCGCCTGTCGGACTGGCACGCACTCGCGACCTTCCGCTGGGAGAGCCTGGTGCTCGCCTTCGATCCGGAAAGCCAGCGTGAACTCTTCGCCCGCTTCGGGCTCGACGCCACCGACTGGCGCAGCATCCTGATCGCACTCGGCGTGTCCTTTGGCGGCCTCGGACTGGCCGCCGGCCTGATCGCATTGGCCCGTCGTCCCGGCGATACCCGTGACCCGGCCCAGCGGGCGCTGGACCGGGTGTCACGGCGCCTCCGACGGCATGGCCTGCAGCGCGAGCCGCACGAGACGGCGGCCGCATA
>JAGTVE010000132.1 GCA_018224485.1 Thioalkalivibrio sp.
CCGCCAGTTCGCCTCCGGTTGCTCTCCACCCCGCCTCACGACGACGCAGTGACCTTCGACTACGGGGCCTTGGCTTACCCCGACACGGACTCCCACCGTGCTGAGAATGCGCCTCCACGGGCGCACTAGGAGCGGCTTCCAGCCGCGATCCCACCCCCAACCAACACCATCGCGCCCAGAGGCCGCTCCCACGCCAACCATTCGGTTTTTGCGAACGTTCCCCGTGAATGTCTGCGATTTTCCTTCGCGCTTACGGTCTCTATGCTGAACGCAAAGACCACGGAGAACCCAATGGCGACCACCACACCCGACGCGATACATACCGCCGAGCCCACCGAAGACGGGGACGGCGTCAAGATCCAGCGCATCCATGACTTCAACGGCCGACTGGACCCCTTCCTGCTGCTCGACGAACTGAAGGCCAGCGCGCAGGAGGACTACATCGGCGGCTTCCCGCCGCACCCCCACCGTGGGTTCGAGACCCTCACCTACCTGATACACGGCGGCCTGTCCCACGAGGACTCGATGGGCAACCGCGGCGAGGTGCACGCCGGTGAGGCGCAGTGGATGAGCGCCGGGCGAGGAGTGATCCACTCCGAGATGCCGCTGCGGGATTCGGACGGCCTGCACGGCTTTCAGCTCTGGGTGAACCTCCCCGCCAGCCGCAAGATGGATGCGCCGCGCTACCGCGACGTGCACGCCACCGAGATGGTGACATCGGACCGCGCTGGCGTGACCGTGAAGGCGATCGCCGGCTCCTGGACCGGCGATTTCGGCAATGTCGAGGGTCCGCTCCCGGGAATCGGAGACGGTGCCGCGATGGCCGACGTCCGGATGGCCCCGGGTGCGCACCTCGCCATCAACATGAACGCCGGTGAACGCCTGCTCGCCTACGTCTACGCGGGGAGCCTCTCAGAGACACTGACCATGGGCCGGATGGGCGTCTGGTCGGACCAGAAGCGGGTCGAGATGACCGCACAGGAGGGCGTCTCGCTGCTGTTGTTCCGCGGCACGCCGCTGCGCGAACCCATCAGCCATCACGGCCCCTTCGTGATGAACACCGCGAAAGAGATCGAACAGGCCGTCGAGGACTACCGTGCAGGGCGCCTGGCCACACCGCCGGAGAGCGTCGTCTAACCAGCCCACCCCCTCTACCCCGCGGGGGAGAGGGCCGGGGTGAGGGGGCGGGGCAGCCCCAGCGCGATCCGTCAGCAAGCCACCTTGTCAGCGATCCAGCCCCTCGTTGCCACCCCACCCCACTAGCTGCCCGGCACCACCACCACCGCACACGGCGCATGATGCAGCACCTGCTGGCTCACCGAGCCCAGCAGCAGCCCCTGAAAGCCGCCATGGCCGCGCGATCCCACCACGAGCAGATCCGCGTCCACCGCCGCATCCAGCAGGGTCTTCGCAGACCCGTGCCCCTCGGGCACAAGCACCTCCTGCCGAATGCCCTCGCCATCAACCACATCCTGCACGATCTGCGCCAGGCGAGCCGCCGCCTCCTTGCGCAGCTCCTCGACCGGAGGCGTCATCAGCGACGCCCATTCCGGCTCCACGTAACGACGGTCGAGAACATAGCAGGCGCGCACCTCGGACCCCCGCAGCTTGCCTTCTGCGACTGCCCACTCGAGCGCCTTGCGCGAGCCCTCCGATCCGTCCACACCCACGACAATGCCACCCATGGCTCTCTCCTCTACCAGGCCCCTACGGGCGGGACCGTATGTGCTCTTCTTGAGGGTAGCTCACTTCCCGAACTCCGTACGAAACGAAACCAACGTCGCGACTCAGACCGTCGCCGAATCAAATGGGCCACACACAGACGAGGCAACCGGAAGCGCCAGTCATGCAACGTTTCGAGGCACATGCCAGGGCGCTGTAGGGGGGTGCGATAGATCGGAAGCGCCGCCGGCGAAGCCGCCAGGATCAGCCGTGGCGCAGCCGCCCGGACTCGAACTCCACCGCGGCCCGCGCCAACAGGGTGAATACCAGGGCTCCGATCGCCAAGCAGGCGATGGTGATCATTACCTCCGGAAAGGTCGGTGAGTACTCGAACACCTCCCCGATCGGGGTGGGGATAAAACCCGGAATGACGAAGCCCAGGCCCTTCTCGATCCATACGCCCGTGCCACACAGGATGGCCGCCGTCACCAGCACCCGGTTGTCCTGCCGTAGCTTGGCGAACGACAGCATCGTGACGGCGATGATATTCAACACCAGAGCGGTCCATATCCAGGGTACCAGTGCATCGGCACCATGCAGCCCGAGATACAGGTAACGTATCGACGCCGCATGGGCGGTCTCATTGTAGAAGTCGGTGAACAGTTCAGCGGCGACGAAGAACAGGTTCACGTAGAGCGAGAACATCAGGATCACCGCCAGCATGTCGATCACCGCCTGCTTGACCGGATAGGACCAGAAGCGCCGGATCAGCAGCAGTGCCACGATAATGATCGCCGGCCCCGAAACGAAGGCCGATGCGATGAAACGCGGCGCCAGCAAGGCCGTATGCCAAAACGGCCGGCCCGGGTTTCCCGAAAACAGGAAGGCGGTCACCGTGTGGATGGAGATTGCCATGAACATCGCGACCACCACCAACGGGAAGAAGGCGCGCAGGTTCGGCTGCCGGCTGCGGTAATGCTGGAAAAGAATATAAAAGGAGATCACCAGATTGAGCATCAGGTAGCCGGACAACACCACGATGTCCCAGGCCAGCAGCGACTCGGGGAGGTTGAACTTGCCGATGAATGGGATGATGTGCCAGAAGCGGTCGGGTCGCGCCAGGTCCACCGTGACCAACAGGATCGCGGTGATTACCGCCGCGACCGCCATCGCCCCGCCGAGCGGAACCACCGTCCTCACATCGTCACGATGGAAGGTGTAGGCGGGAATAACCAGGAGCACGGAGGCCGCCGCGATACCCACCACGTAGGTGAAATTGGCGATATAAAGACCCCAGGAGACCTGATCGCTCATACCCGTGATGATCAGGCCGTCACGCAGCTGCAAGATGTAATACCAGCCGCCGATACCGGTCAGGACGAGCAGCACCCCGAGCCATAGCCAGTACAAGGATCCGCCACGGAGCATCGCCTTGAAACCGTCACGGAGGAACGAAAGCAGAATCATGGCAGACCCCTAGTCCGTGTAATACCAGAACTTGGGCTCCGTGCCCAAATCTTCCTTGAGACGGAGCACTGTCTTGTTGGCCAGGATCCAACGGATCTCGCTGTCGGGATCGAGCAGGTTGCCGAATACCCTGGCACCAGTCGGACAGGCCTCCAGGCAGGCGGGCTGCAGACCTTTGCGGGTCCGCTGGATACAGAAATGGCACTTCTCCACCACGCCCTTCACGCGCGGGCGGTTGCCGAGGTAATGGGTGTCGGAATTCAGCTCGTCAGCCGGGATCTCGGGCTCCCGCCAGTTGAAGTGCCGCGCCGAGTAAGGACAGGCGCTCATGCAGTACCGACAGCCGATGCACCAGTCGTAATCCATCACCACGATGCCGTCCGGTTCCATCCAGGTGGCGTCCACCGGGCAGGCCTTCACGCAAGGCGGATCGTCACACTGCATGCACTGCACGGGCAGGTACTCCTTGCCTTCCTGCGGCACGGCCATGTGATCGTAGTAGTGATTGGCGTGATCCAGATTGCGGTCGCCCTTGTCCAGCTCCAGCACCCGGATGTATTCCATCTGGCCGCCGCGCCCAAGGTTGTTCTCCTGCACACAGGCCGAAACGCAGTCGCGGTAGCCCTTGCACTTGGAGATGTTCAGCGCATAGCCGAACACCACCCCCTCGATGGGCGGCGCGTTTCCAACCTGAATGTCGCGCCCGAACTTGCGTTTGGCCTTACGCTCGATGCGCGACACTGCCGCGGCGATTTCCTCCGGCGACATCCGCTGATAGTGGTCCTGAAAGAACTCGCCCAGCGCGTCGCCCAGGCTCATTCCGCCCCACGCCGGTTTCAGAGCCGTTACGCCGGCGGCAGTCGCAGATACGGTACCGACCCCTTTCATGAAGCGGCGGCGCGAATGATCGACCTGGGCTTGGTCCGCCGCGTCCTTTTTAGTGCTCGGTGACATCACTCTCCTCGCTCTCTGCCTGTTGCTTGCGTTGCCACAGCCGCCGGGGCGGCGCAGGGCCATGCACTTGACGCTCCAGGCCAGCGCGCACCCCAGGCAGAGCGACGGGGCGGCGCTGCAGCACATTCAAGTTGAGATGCGGATCATGGCAGGCGGTGCAGTTGAGTATTTCGCGCTCGCCCTGCCAGCTGCCGACGCGCTTGCCATGGGCACCGTACAGCCAGTCCTGATAGGTCGCGCTATGGCAGTCGCGGCAGACGCGATGACTGTCGTCAAAGTCCACCGCCAGGCCTGACAGCGCACGCAGCTGTTGGTGATTCTCCGGTGCGTGACATGCGGTGCACCACATGTCGGCCTTGCCATGGCGCACCTCTGCCACGTGGGGGCTGTCCACTAGCTGCCGAGGTTCCGGATTCGGATCCATGTACTGATGGCAGTCCTTGCAGGGAACATGCTCCAGCTCCGTGGTACGCGGCGCCACGGTGAAATCCTTCTGCCCCGGCGCCTCCGACTCGGCCGCCAGGAGCGGTGGCAGCACCAGCAGCAAGCACGACAGGACACTACGCCATCTTCGGTTCACCCGCTCCTCCTCTGAATCTCCCTGCCGACGGCGCGGGCGGCCTCGCCATGCCGGTTTGCCGCCGTAGTCGCCGTCGAACGGCTTGGACTCGGTAACGGTTGTCATTCCTCCTGGACCCGCTGGTGCAGCTGCGCCCGGAAGTTGTGCGCGCCCATGAAGAACTCGCTTATCATCGACAACTAATATTATAGACCCTGGTGGGGCAGGCGACATTCTCTCCCCGCGGCCATCGGGTCCGCGGATGTGGCCTACCGACCGCTTCGGCCCCGCCTTCCCGGCGCCCCCCCGCCCGCGGGTTCTTTGCTGTTGGGTGCAAACACCCGGTGCAAGCGAATCAGATTCACGATGGACTTGGGCACCACGACCGCCAACCGCGCGATAAAGTCGAGGGGTTCGGGGATGACGTGGGTCGTGTCGTCGCGCTATCGCGTCTTGCCGACGTCCATCAAGCAAAAAAACCACTATAATTTTAATAGAACGAGTAGACGAGCCAGGAGGCCATATCAAGGTGTGGATCGACCGCGATGAAGATGATCATCCCGTCCCTGCTCCTCATCGTGCCCTTCCTCTTCGGGTGCGGATCCGGTTCCAGCCTCGATGGACCGGAGCCGCCCGATGATGGCGAAGAC
>JAGTVE010000133.1 GCA_018224485.1 Thioalkalivibrio sp.
GGCCGTCTCCGGCAGATACTGGTCCTGCACGCGAATCATCCGCGGGAACTCGACCCGCCGGCCGACACCGCGCTGAGCCGGCTGCGTGCAAGCGGCGTCACGCTGCTCAATCAGTCGGTGCTGCTCGCCGGCGTGAACGATGACCTCGAGACCCTGTGCGAGCTGCAGGAGCGGTGCTTCGCCGCCGGCATTGTTCCCTACTACCTGCACCTGCTGGATCGGGTGCGGGGGGCCGCCCATTTCGAGGTGCCGGAACCCCGGGCGCGGCAGCTGCACGCCGGTCTCGGGTCGAGGCTGCCCGGCTACCTGGTGCCGAGGCTGGTCCGGGAGGTGCCAGGTGCGCCAGGGAAGGTCCCGGTGGGACCCCCGCAGATGGGGGACCGGCCGCAGCAGGCGGAACCCGGAACCGGCAGGGATACGCCCTAGTGGGCCATGCGGGAAGTTCGGTGACTATGGAGCACAGCCAGAAGCGATCTGGTACCGAACCTTCCGTATGGCCCACTAGCTGTCACTATCCAAACGCCCACGATGGTCACGAGCCCGCTGATGTTCTACAGTGCGGCGCAGTGCCCGGAGACTCAGGGAACGCCATGACCGCACCATACCCCCGAGCGGAGCTCTCCCCGCCCACGCGCACCCGGCCATCCGGTGGCGCGCCCGTCCACGCGTCCCCTGCCGACCTCGAGGCATGGATCGACGACCGCCCGGCACGCGACAAGCTGGAGGCCGTCGCGGTGCTCATCGAGGCCCTGCGCTCCATGAACGGGTCCCAGGTCGAATACCCCGTCCTCACGGGACTGACCGAGGTGCTGATCGAGCGGGCCGCACCGGTCCTGGTCAAGATCGATCTGCAACTCAGGCAGATGCCCGTGCCGCTGGGTCACAAGAGCCGGCTGCTCGCGAACGCCTACGCCGAACTCTCCTGGGACCTGGCGGCCGCGCTGCTGCGCCTGGTGGATGACGGACTGGAGCAGCGCCGGATCGGCGGGCGCGATGCGGCGCCGCACCTGCGCCGGGCACTGGTGCTGCTCGCGGGCAGGTTTCTCCACTTCTGGCGTCTCTACCAGCCGCTGCCCGCGGATATGTGGCTGCAGACCTACCGGATACTGGAGGTGGCGGAGGCATTCGGCGTGGCCGGGGAGCCGGCAACCGGGACGGAGCGCCTGGGCGGTCAGATCCTGTCGCCGGACAGCGTGGAACACCTGGTCGCGCGCATCGCGGTGGCGGGCTCCGCTGGCGTGTATTCGCTGCGCCACGGCGAGGTGAACGTGCTGGCGCGCTGGCTGGAATCGGTCCCGGTGCAGTGCCTGACGGAGATCCCCGCCGGCGCCGACGAATCCAGCCCGCTGCTGCGCCTGACCCTGCATCAGGACCATGCGCCCTCCCTCGTCACCGGCCACCCGAACCCCGGCCCGGAGTACCGCCTGGTCGATCTGGGCCCCGTCCTCGAGGCGATTCGATCCGGACCCGCGGCACAGGCGCACGCAGGGAACTGGCATCCGGTCACGGGCGGGCTCGACCGGCGCCTGCTGAACCTCTGGGTGGTTCCGCCCACGCGGCGCTTCAGCCGAGAACCCGCGGATGTGGAACCGATCATCACCGTGACCGGCCTCGCGGACATCCATGCGCTGGTGCGGGCGGATTACCGGCACCAGCGGAGGCTGGAGATCGGTGAGCTCTCGGGGCTTCCCGGTGGCGGGGGCTCGACTCTGCCGGTCGGCGATCCCCGGCAGGTGCCGGCAGCCCTGTCGCTGGGAATCGGGGACCCGGACGAGGGCGAACAGCTCAGCCTGGACGTGGCGGGGAGCAGCCGCAACTCCGGCGAGGCCCGCTTCCTGTCGGACCAGAACCTGGACCGGCTGGGCGCGGCCTGGAACGACGCGCTTCGGGGCATCAATCCGCGCATCGACAACACGCCTCAACCCCGGGCCGTGCGCTTGCTGCAGCCCACGGCCGCCCGGCTGCGCAACCTGGGTGCGGGAGGCCTGAATCTGGTACTCAAGTCGGCGGCGCAGAAGGTCTACAGCGGAGACCTGATCGCGGTACGGGCGACGCGGAAGGGACGCGTGGTCTGGCAACTGGGTGTGATCCGCTGGCTCCGTTACGATGGCCCCGAGGACGTCACGGTCGGCATCGAGTACCTCGCCCCCGGCTGCACACCCACCGAGGTCCACCTGATCCGCAGCAACACGCCCGTCGGCAACCCGAAGCCGGGCCTGTTCTTCCGTCCGCACGGGAAGTCCGGCGCCGGCGCCCTGGCCTTCTCTCCCGCGGCATTCACGGCGGGTAACCAGGTGTCGTTCCGGATCGCCGGGGAGCAGCACGTGGTCAAGCTCGAATCCGTCCGTCCGGAGAGCCACACCTTCAGCCGGGCGGACTTCCCGATGCCGGCATCCCCGGGCTCCTGATCCGGGCGGCCGGCATCCGGGCGGGGATCGCAGTGGCATCGGGCCCGCCTTCTGTTAATCTTCATGATGATGCCCGACGAGGGGTGAATCCGCCGCGGAAGCCAAACGCCGGTCAGGGATGCAGGTGTGCACGGTCCAGGTTGCGGCGATCGGGAGCGCATGATTCGGGAATCCAGGGATGCTGCAGAACACTGAATGCATCAGCCTTCTGTTCGTCACGGATCGGCCGGAGACGGCCGAGCGGCTGATCAGCTCCATCCGGGTGCGTGGACCGGCAGTGCGGGCCGATCACGCCTCGGACCAGTCCGGGGTCGAGGCCCTGCTCCTTGCGCACCGCTTTCATGCCATCGTACGGATCGCCGTGGGTGAGAGTCCCGGCCTCGAGGCGATCAATGCGGCGCTCCTGAACGCGGGACGCATGACCCCGGTGATCGTGATCAGCGATCGTCCCGAGAGCGATCGCCTCGCGGACTACGAATCCGGAGCCTTTGCCGTGATCGGTGCGGACCTGGAGGACCTCGCTGCACCGATCGTGCTGAAGGCGGTCGAGTTCAGCCTGTGCTCGACCCGGATGCACCAGTTGCGCAACGACCTTCAGGATGCCGAACGCAGGTACCTCCGTGTACTCGATGACTCGAGGGATCCGGTCGTCTATCTCCGCGACGGAATCTGCCTCGCCGCCAATCGCGCCTGGCGGGAACATTTCCGGGTCGACACCGCCGACGAAATGGCCGGCCGGACACTTGCCGATTTCGTCAGTCCCGAGCAGCACGAACTGTTGCGTCAGTGGATGGAGGCGCACGCGCTGGGGACCGATGCGGCAGGCGAGCGGCGCACCCTCACCCTGCGGACCACGCTGGGAAGACAGTTCGAGGCCGAACTCGTGTTCACGGACGCGACGGTCGATGGCGAGCGCTGCACCGTCGTGCGCATGGCGATGCCGGCGCACGAGGATATCCCGGGAAGGCTGTCCGTGCTGGACCCGGTGACCGGGCTGCACAATCGGCAGCATCTGTTCCGGGAGGCGGAACGGGTGCTGACCGCGGCGGCGCGCTCGAACCAGCCCTTTGCGCTTCTGGAACTCGCGGTGGACGACCTCGAACGGTTCCGGAATGGCCTGGGCGTCACCGGATCGGACATCCTGCTGACCGACGTGGGTCTGCTGCTCCGCGAGCATTTCCCGGACCCGGCCACCATTGCTCATCTCGGCGACGGCAACTTCGGCGTGCTGGTTCCGGAAACCCGCCATAGCGATCTGGAGCGGCGCCTGGGCGCGCTCGTCAAGGCGGCGTCGGAGCACGAGGTCGACCTGGGGCAGGGTTCCACGATCGTGACGCTGTCCTGTGGCGCGGTGATCGCGGACGACTCCGCGCCGACCGTCGATGGGCTGCTCGATCAGGCCCGTCGCGGACTCGAGGAGGTCCGCCACAATGGCGGCAACGGATACTCCTTCCAGCGCCCCCTTTGCGACGCGCTGGGGCGATCGACGTCGGACCGGATCTGGAAGAAACTCATCCAGGACGCGATGGCGCACGATCGCATCCGGCTGCTTTACCAGCCGGTGGTGAACCTTCACGGTGGGGACGTTCCGCGCTTCAGCGTGCTGGTCCGGCTCACCGGACCCGACGGCGAGGTCTACGAGCCCGGAGACTTCCTGCCCGCGGCGGAACGCACGGGCATCGCCGCCGACATCGACCGCTGGATCGTCAGCCACGCGGTCTCCGCACTGGCGGAACGGACCAGGACGGACCCGAGGACCACCTTCTTCCTGAAGCTCACGCGCGGCTCGCTGGTCGACGGTTCGGTGGTGGTCTGGCTGCAGGAATTCCTGCACCAGCATCGCATCCCGGCAAACAATGCCGTGGTCGAGATCAAGGAGGCGACGATCGTCACGAACCTGCGGGCCGCGACCGAAACGGCGCACGGCCTGAAGGCCATCCACGCCCAGCTGTGCATCGACGACTTCGGCAACGGCCTGAACCCCTTCCACATCCTTCGGCACGTCAACGCGGACTACATCAAGCTCGACGGGACCTTTGTGCGGAATCTGGTCAAGGATGAGGCCAACCGCGACGCGATCCGCCGTTTCACCGAGGGCGGTCACGCGAAGGGAAAGCAGATCATCGTCCCGATGGTCGAGGATGCCGCCACACTGGCGGTCCTGTACGGGCTCGGCGTGAACCTCGTGCAGGGGTACTTCGTGCACCCGCCGGGCGAACAGCTCGACGTGGACTTTACCCAGGTCCTCTGAATCCAGGTGCTCTGAGGCAGTACCGCCGAGCGGCGCCAGCCGCACGGTCCTTCAGAGTCGATGCCGGGACGGGGCGAGGGAACCTCCCCCGCCTCAGCGGTTCCAGAACTTCAGGTCCTCGAAGAAGCCCCGCACGCCATCCAGCCACGAGTGGGCCTGCGGGCTGTGGCGTGTGCCTCCCTGCTGCGTGGACTCGTCGAACTCGCGCAGCAGCTCCCTCTGCCGCTGGGTCAGGTTCACCGGCGTCTCCACGGAGACCCGGCACAGCAGGTCGCCGACACCGCCGCCGTGCACGGAGGTCACGCCCTTGCCACGCAGACGGAACTGCTTGCCGCTCTGGGTCTCGGCCGGAATCTTCAGGGCCACGCGTCCGTTCAGACAGGGCACCTCCAGTTCCCCGCCAAGCGCGGCGGTGGCAAAGGAGATCGGAACGTCGCAGTGCAGGTCGTTGCCCTCGCGCCGGAACAGCTTGTGCGGCTTCACCCGAACCTGTACGTAGAGGTCGCCCGGCGGACCGCTATTGAGGCCGGCCTCGCCCTGCCCCGAGAGGCGGATGCGGTCGCCGGAGTCGACGCCTGCCGGAATCTTCACGTCCAGGGTGTTCTGCTTCTGCACCCTGCCGGAGCCGCCGCAGGCCTTGCAGGGATTCGGGATCACCTTCCCGGTGCCCTGACAGCGCGGGCAGGTCTGCTGCACCGAGAAGAAGCCCTGCTGAATGCGCACCTGCCCGACCCCGTTGCAGGTCGGACAGGTCTCGGGGCTGGTGCCCGGCTCCGCACCGGAGCCATCGCAGGTCTCGCAGCCGACGGTTGTCGGCACGCGGATCTTCACCTCGGTGCCGAAGACGGCCTCCTCGAGGCTGAGGTCCAGGTTGTACTGCAGGTCGGAACCGCGGTAGGCCCGCTGTCCGCCGGCACGGCCGCCGCCGCCGAAGATATCCCCGAAGATGTCCTCGAAGATGTCGCTGAAATTGCCGGCACCCCCGCCGAAGCCGCCGCCGGCGGAGGCATCGACGCCGGCGTGCCCGTAGCGATCGTAGGCGGCACGCTTGCCGGAGTCGCTGAGCACGTCGTAGGCGGCCCGGGCCTCCTTGAACCGGGCCTCGGCCTCGGCGTCCCCCGGATTGCGGTCGGGGTGGTATTTCATCGCCAGACGCCGGAACGCCTTCTTGATCGCCTCTGGCGAGGCATCCCGGGTCACCCCGAGCACCTCGTAGTAGTCACGCTGCGCCATGTTGATCCCTTGCCGATTGCCGCGCCGACCGATTGCGGCCGCGCCGGAACGTGCACGCCCGGATACCTCTTGCGGGGAATCCGGGCGTGGCCCGTCGGTGTCGCCGGACCCGGCCGTCGCGCCGGGTCACCGCCGCTTACCGCTTCTTGTCGTCGACCTCTTCGAATTCGGCGTCCACCACATCGTCGGACGAGGCGGATTCGCCGCCGCCCGGCTGCTCGGTGCCGCCCCCTTCCTCGGCCCCGCCGCCGGCCTGCGAATAGGCCTTCTCGGCGAGCTTGCCGGAGGCCTCCGCGAGCTTCTGGCTTGCCGACTCGATCGCCGTCACGTCATCGCCCTTGATCGCCTCGCGGGTCTCGTTGATCGCGGCCTCGATCTCGGAGCGTTCGCCGGCATCGACCTGCTCGGCGAGATCCTTCAGCGACTTCTCGGCCGAGTGGATCAGCGCATCGGCCTGGTTGCGGGCGGCGACCAGCGCGTGGAAGCGCTTGTCCTCTTCCGCATGGGCCTCGGCATCCTTGACCATCTGATCCACCTCTTCGTCGTTCAGGCCCGAGGAGGCCTTGATCACGATGCGGTTCTCCTTGCCGGTGGCCTTGTCCTTCGCCGACACGTGCAGGATGCCGTTGGCGTCGATGTCGAAGGTCACCTCGACCTGCGGCACGCCGCGTGGCGCCGGCGGGATGTCGGAGAGATCGAAGCGGCCAAGCGACTTGTTCGCACTGGCCTGCTCGCGCTCGCCCTGCAGCACGTGCACGGTCACCGCGGTCTGGTTGTCCTCCGCCGTGGAGAACACCTGGTTCGCCTTGGTCGGGATGGTCGTGTTCTTCTCGATCAGCTTGGTCATCACGCCGCCGAGGGTCTCGATCCCCAGGGACAGCGGCGTGACGTCGAGCAGCAGCACGTCCTTCACGCTGCCGCCAAGCACGCCACCCTGTACCGCCGCGCCCACGGCCACCGCCTCGTCGGGGTTCACGTCCTTGCGCGGCTCCTTGCCGAAGAAGGACTGCACCGCCTCCTGCACCTTGGGCATGCGCGTCTGGCCGCCGACCAGGATGATGTCGTCGATCTGCCCCGCGGAGACGCCGGCATCCTTCATTGCCACCTTGCAGGGCTCGATGGTCTTCTGGATCAGGTCCTCGACCAGGCTCTCGAGCTTCGCGCGGGTCACCTTCATCGCCAGGTGCTTCGGACCGGCGCTGTCGGCCGTCACGTACGGAAGATTGACCTCGGTCTGCTGGCTGGACGAGAGCTCGATCTTGGCCTTCTCGGCCGCCTCGCGGATGCGCTGCATCGCCAGCGGGTCGTTCTTCAGGTCGATTCCCTGATCCTTCTTGAACTCGCCGGCCAGGTAGTCGATCAGGCGGTTGTCGAAGTCCTCGCCACCGAGGAAGGTGTCGCCGTTGGTGGCCAGCA
>JAGTVE010000134.1 GCA_018224485.1 Thioalkalivibrio sp.
AGATTTCAGTCGTTTCAGCAGAATTCGGCGCGAAACCTCACGGGACTTTCTGCAAGCTCCTGCACAAAGCCCTGTAAATAAGCCATATTTTTCAAGTGTTTTTGGTGACCCCGGCAGAATTCGAACCTGCAACCTGCCCCTTAGTAGTAGGGAGGTCCAGCCCCTAGGCTTCCCTGCTCAACCCCTTAAACAGTAGCGTTCTCAGGCATTTGGAGCTACCTTCCCCCTAGACTGCCCTAACCCGCTCGATCCCCTCCCGGTTCGCTTACGGTTCGCAGGCAGGCTGCTACACGGTTCGCAGGAGGGCGATGGATGCCAGAGAAGCTGACAGAGGCGAGGGTCAAGGCCCTCGCATTTGAAGGGAAGCCCGCAGTGGTGCGGGATGAGAAGGTGACGGGGCTCCTCGTTGCCGTGAACAAAACAGGGAAGTCATACAAGGTGCAGCGCGACCTCTGGCAGGGTCCGCGCGGGCGGCGGGTGCTGGTCAAGACCGTCCGCCACACCCTCGGGGGCACCGAGGAGATGACCCTTGACGACGCACGCAGCCGGGCGCTCGCGGTGCTGGACCAGATCAAGCGAGGCATCGACCCCAACGCCCCGCCGCCTGACCCGGCGGCGGACGCAGGGGGCTGGACCGTGCGCCGCCTCTATGACGAATACATTGCCGACATGAGGACGCGGGAGTGTTCTGAGCGCACGGTGGCGAACATGGAGGATCGGCTGAGCCGCTACCTGCCCGACTGGGCGGACCTGCCCATTGCCGAGGTCCGGCGCAGCACCGCCCGGGATGCCCACCGCCGGATAACCCGCGACCACGGCGGGCCGTCAGCGAACAAGACGCTGCGCGACTTCCGCGCCGCCTACAACTTCGCCCTCAAGGTTGTCGATGACCCAGACGCCCTGCCGGGCAACCCGGTGGCGGCGGTCACGTTCAACAAGGAGCGGTCCAGCAACCGCGTCATCATGCCCGAGGACCTAGCGGACTGGTGGGCAAGGGTGCAGGCGCTGCCCAATCCGCTCCGGCGCGACATGCACAAGCTCGGGCTGCTGTCGGGCCTGCGCCCCGGGACCCTCGTGGGCATCCGCCGGGACTGGGTGCGGCTGGACGCCCCGGCAATCTCCATCCCCCGGATGAAGTCGGGCCGCTCCTTTGACCTGCCCCTGTCTGAGCACATGGTGGAGGTGGTGCGCCACGCATTGGCGGCGGGTGACGTGCTGTTCCCGGGTGCGCCGTGGCTGTTCCCGTCCCGGTCCACCAAGACATTCGAGGTGATCGCAACGCAGGTCTGGAAGGAGAAGGCGCTGCCCAGCGAGACAGGCCACATCCTCCGCCACACCTACCGCACGGTTGCGCAGGGTGTCGGTGTCGACAAGGTCAACGCCCGGCTGCTGCTGGACAACACCGTGCCGGGGATTGAGGGCGTCTACATCCACGAGCGCGCGCTGTTCGACACGCTGCTTGCGGAGCAGGAGCGCATGACGGCGGCCATCCTCGCCCTGCTTGAGCCCTCCACAACAACGGATTGAGGGCTGGAGGGGGCGAATTAGGGTTTCCCAAGGCGGGCCGCCAAGGGTAAGATAGGGGCAGACTACCCTGAAACAGGGGACGCCGGTGAACCCCGGCGTTGGGAACCGCGTCGGCCCACCGGGACGTGCCGCGCGCGGGGAGCGCTCCATGCGGGGGGCGCGGGGCAACCCGGAGATGGCCCTGTCACCTAACCGACCGCCTGCCACAGCAGGGCGGTCTGGAATGGTGACTACACGTGGACCAAAAAACCATTGATGCCGTAGCGGAGGCCGTTGCAGAGCGCCTCCTGCGTGAGCTGCCCCGTGGGCGGCTCCCCATGACCCCGGAATACCTGACCCCCGACCAGGTGGCCCAGATGACGGGCTTCTCAACCAAGTCGCTTGAGGCATACCGCGCCAAGCGTCAGGGACCGCCGTTCCTGAAGGTGGGCCACAGCGTCCGATACCGCGCCGATGACGTGCGCGCGTGGATGGAGGCAGGCGAATGAGCGGGGGCGTGAGGGAAAACGCCCCCAACTCCGGGACGGAAGCTGGGGGCGCAGGAGAGGACCGGGCAGGTCATCAGAACATCAACGGGGATACTTTACCCCGGGATGCTGGCGGGGCCTACCAAAAAGACTTGTTGCCGGACGCGGATGCGGCGGTGGACTTCCTTGAGGCGTGGCGTCCCGGCGGGCCTTGGGTCCTGACCGCGATTGAGGTGGACGGTGGCCCGGACGCCCCAACCCCCACCCACACAGTGACGACCGCAGACGCCGTGCGGCGCTGGGTCCATGACCACAGCGGCGGGCGGTGGAACCTCTACTTCACCCCCAACGTGACGCGCGGCCCGGTGCGCAAGAAGCCCAAGAAGGCGGACATGGCGGAGGCCGTGGCGCTGTTCTGCGACGTGGACCCGCGCGCGGGCGAGCTGCTGGACCCTGAGCGGGCGCGCATCGCCCGCCTGTTCGATGACTGGGAGAAGAACGGCAAGAAACTCCCATTCCCCCGGCCCAGCGTCGTGGTGGACAGCGGCGGCGGGATGCAGGGCTTCTTCCTGCTCCGGGAGCGCGTCGTGCTGGACAGCGCGGACGCGGTGGCGGACGTGGAGGCCCGCGCCATCGGCATCAAGGTTGCCGTGGAGGGGGACGCGGTTCAGAACGTGGACCGGGTGATGCGCCTCGCGGGGACGGTCAACTGGCCCAGCGAGAAGAAGCGCCGGGCGGGGCGGGTGCCCCGGCTGGCCCGCGTCGTGGAGGCGCACTGGGACCGGCGCTATGGCCTTGAGGACTTCCCCGCGCCCAAGGCAGGTGCGGCCCCTGCCACCGCCGGGCCTGCCCGCAGCTTCGCGGCGGCGGCGGACGTTGACGTGGAGGCGCTGGACCTGCCCGACCGGGTGAAGGCGCTGATCGTCAACGGCGAGGACCCCGACCAGCCGGGCCGCTGGGCGGACAGGTCAGACCTCGTGTTCCACGTCCTGTGTGAGATGGTCCGGGCGGACCTCCCCGAGGAGGTGATGAAGGCGGTGATCCTTGACCCGGACCTTGCCGTCAGCGCGCACGTCCGGGAGCAGAAGGGCGCGGACGGGTATGCTGACCGCCAGATTGCCCGCGCCCTTGCGGCGCAGCCCCGGCCCGGACCTGTCCTGCACGGCGGGGCGATGGACTGGGCGCGGGCGCTGCGTGACGCGGGGCGTCCCCACCTCCGGCACCACCAGCAAGAGTTCCTTGACTGGGACGGCGCGGCCTATGTTGGCGTTGCCGACGACACCGTGCGCGCCGCCGCTTGGGCCTTCCTTGAGAGCTGCCGCGTGGTGGACAAGGACGGCAACCCCCAGCCGTTCCGCCCCAAGCCCGATGCCGTGTCCGCGACCATCGACGCGCTGAAGGCGGTGACGCACCTCGCGCCCTCGCGCGATGAACCACCGCGCTGGCTGGACGGGCGGGCCGGTCCTGACCCGCTTGAGCTGCTGCCGACCCGCTCGGGCCTGCTGCACCTGCCCACGGGGGAGCTGATGCCCGCCACGCCCGCGCTGTTCACGCGCAACGCGCTGGACTTCTCGCACGAGCCCGCCGCGCCGGAGCCGGTGCGCTGGCTCGCCTTCTTGGGCGAGGTCTGGCCGGGCGGGGATGAGGCGGACTGCATCACCGCCTTGCAGGAGTTCATGGGCTACCTGCTGACGCCCGACACCAGCCTCCAGAAGGCCCTGCTGATCCCCGGCCCAAAGCGCTCGGGCAAGGGGACCATCGGGCGCGTGATGGGGAAGCTGGTGGGCGAGGCGAACACGGTGGCCCCGTCGCTGAACAGCTTCGGGCGCAGCGACTTCGGGCTTGAACCCCTGCTGGCGAAGCAGCTTGCCATCGTGTCGGACATGCGCCTGAGCGGGCGCACTGACGAGGCGGCGGTGGCGGAGAACCTGCTGCGCATCACGGGCGAGGACCGCGTGAGCGTGAACCGCAAGCACCGGAGCGCCTTGGATGTGACGCTGCGCGCAAGGTTCGTGGTGATGACCAACGAGGTGCCGAGGTTCGCGGACCGCTCGGGGGCGCTGGTGTCGCGCTTCATCGTGTTGCCGATGCGGCAGAGCTTCTTCGGGCGCGAGGACACGGGCCTGACGGGGGCGCTGATGGCGGAGCTTCCGGGCATCCTCAACTAGGCGGTGGAGGGCTGGCGGCGCGTCCGGGCAAGCGGGCGGATCACGCAGCCACAGGCCGGGGCCGATGTGTCGTTGCAGATGGGGGACCTGTCCTCCCCGATCCCGGCCTTTGTCCGTGAGTGGTGCGAAGTCGGGCCGGAACACTGGGTTGCCAAGGACCGCCTGTTCGCGGCGTTCCGTGAGTGGCACCGGGACCACATGGGGCAGGACTACCTGAGCAACTCCAACGTGTTCGCGCGGGACCTCTACTCTGCGATGGACCAGCAGGTGCGGGACAGCAAGCGCGGACCGCAGGAGGCGCGGGTGCCGGGTGTTGCGGGCATTGCCCTGCGGGCGGGCTTCGGGCACGGGCGGCGCGACGACAACATGCCGTTCTGAGCTGGGTCCGGGATAGCGGTCCGGGGTCCCCCGGGCTGCTGGCCCAGAAAAACAGACACTTAGCGGCGGCAGTCCGCCCGGTCCGGGATACCGCCTATTGTGCTTCTAGGTTCTGTGTTCTGTGTCTGTCTCCCTCCTCTGTTTCCTCCCTATATGTGACAGATACCCCGGACTGCCCGGACTGCCCGCAGAAAGCCGTTGCGATGCTGGGGCTTAGCGGAGGCCAGACCCCGGACCGACCCCGGACCT
>JAGTVE010000135.1 GCA_018224485.1 Thioalkalivibrio sp.
GATCGATGGGGCTGGGTGCGGGGCTTGTAGTGCTGGCGGCCTTTTTCTGGGGCTTGTCGGGCGGGATCGGCGGCATCCTGATGGCCGATGGCTGGGACGCCTTCGTGGTCTCGTTCTACCGGGGTGCGATCGGCCTGCTGTTCGTGCTCGCCTGGCTCGCGTTGCGGCCGCGCGGCAGCGGGCTCGCGAGCGGTCGGCTGTGGTTTTGGTCAGCCGTGGCCGGCCTGGGCGTGGCGGGCAACTTCGCGTTCTATTTCGTGAGTATCGCGAACGGGAGCGTGGCCGTGGCGGCCACGCTGATGTACTGCGCGCCGGTGTTTGTCTACCTCGTTTCCTTTGCCCTGAAGCTGGAGCGTCCCACCACGCTCAAGCTGGTGGCGATCGCGGTGGTGATGGTCGGCATCGTGCTGCTCACCCAGATCCACGATATCGGCGCGAGTGGTGTCACGCTCATTGGCGCCGGCGCGGGCCTGCTGGCCGGCCTGTCCTACGCGGTGTTCATCTTCGGCTTCAAGTACGCAGGCTCGCATGGCAGCCCGCAGGCCATTCTCACGATTGCCTTCGGCGTGCTCGTCATCGTCCTGATGCTGCCCGGGGATAACATGCAGATGATGGCTGTATTGAGCTCAACGGACTGGCCGCTGTTCGCCGCGCTGGGCGTGTTCGGGGCGGGGTTGTCGTTCGCCCTGTATATCAACGGGCTCAGGCATACCGCGCCGGCCGTCGCCTCCATCGTGGCGATGATCGAACCCGTCACCGCGACCCTGTTCGGCGTCGTGATCCTGCACGAAAGCCTCGCTCCCGTTCAGATTGCGGGGATGGGTTTGATCCTCGTCACGGTGACCGCGCTCAGCGTCTCCTCGCGCGCCACACCACCGGTGCCCGTGCAGGATCGAGACACCGACTGAGCGCCGGATCCGCGGCCTCCGCGCTCAGGGCGGCGGAAAAGCGCTGGAAGGACCAGTACAATCCGTCGCACCATGGATCACGGCAACCCGGCGGTTTTCACCATGAGCCAAGCCAGCTCCCCCGAAGACCTCGCCCGCGAGCGGGAGCAGCAGCACCTCGACGACATCCAGGAACGGCTGGCCTGGGCGCTCAAGGAGGCCGAGCGTCGGCTGCGCCAGTACGCCGATGAAATCAAGGAGCAGAAGACCTATCTCTGGGAAAGCCGCGACGAGATGGACCATATCGAGAAGGTCTCATCGCGGGAGTCCATCGAGCAGATGTCGCGAAGCGGCGACAACGTCCTGAAGCAGAGAGACAAGCTGCGGAAGCTGCAGCGCGCTCCCTACTTTGGTCGCGTGGACTTTGGCCCCGACGCCAGCCGGGCCGAGCCGGTCTACATCGGCGTTCATCATTTCCACGACCAGGAGCAGGATCGCACCCGCATTCACGACTGGCGCGCCCCCGTTTCCTCGCTGTTTTACGACTACGAAACCGGACCGGCCGCCTACACCGCCCCGACGGGTGCGATCCGCGGCGAGATCACCCGCAAGCGGCAGTTCCGTATCCGGGGCCGGCGCCTCGAGCGCATGCTCGACAGCAGCGTCAACGTGGTGGACGACGTGCTGCAGGAGGTGCTGGGTGAGGCCTCCGACGAGAGCATGAAGAACATCGTCGCGACCATTCAGCGCGACCAGAACGCCATCATCCGCAACGACGAGGCACCGGTGGTGATCATTCAGGGGGTCGCCGGGTCCGGCAAGACCTCCATCGCCCTGCACCGCATCGCCTTCCTCCTGTATCGCTTCAAGGACACGCTCAGCTCGCGCGACATGATGATCATCTCGCCCAACCAGGTCTTTGCCGGGTACATCGGCAACGTCCTGCCGGAGCTTGGCGAGGAGGCCGTCAACGAGATTCGCATGGAGGACCTGGCCGAGCGCCTTCTGGAGGGCCAATACCGCTTCGAGACCTTCTTCGAGCAGACGGCCGCTCTGCTGGAAAAGGACGACGCTGCGATGCGCGAACGCATCCGCCGCAAGGCCTCCCTCGAGTTTCTCAGACAACTGGACCGCTACGCCGAGCAGGTTGCCGGACAGCGCTTCGCCGCAGAGGACATCTGGGTGGCCCGGCGCCTGGTGCCGGGCCACCTGCTGGAAGAACTGTTCGGCCAGTTCCAGCACATGAACGACGCCGACCTGCTGCGGAACATGGAAAGGGCCGTGGCCCAGAAGGTTGCCTTCCAATACCGATTCGAGCTGACCACCACACACCTGAAACAGGTGCGCGAGGCCCTGCGCGGCATGCTGCGCCAGACCACCCTGCGCCAGGCCTATCAGGCGTTCTTCGACTGGCTCGGCGAACCGGAGCTGTTCCAGCCCGCCAGGCGCCGCCGGTTGGAATATGCCGACGTATTTCCGCTGATCTACCTCAAGCTCAAGCGCGAACGGCTGACCTCGCCCTATCGGCACGTCAAGCACCTGCTGGTGGACGAGATGCAGGACTACTCGCCGGTGCAGTACGCCGTGCTGAACCGCCTGTTTCCCTGCAACAAGACCATCCTGGGCGACGCCCGGCAGTCCATCAATCCGTATGGCAGCTCCACCCTCGAACAGATCCGGGAGGCCATGCAGGGCGCTACCTGCATGACCCTCAACCAGAGCTATCGCTCCACCTGGGAGATCACCCGTTTCACCCAGCGGATCTCCCCTAACCCCGACCTGCTCGCCATGGAGCGTCACGGAGACGAACCCCAGGTCATTCGCTGTGCCACCCGCACCGCCGAACTCGTGACGATCGAAGAACAGGCTTGGGACTTTCTGGACTCCCCCCATAACGCCCTGGCGATCATCTGCAAGACCAACAAGCAGGCCCGGCGCTACGCCGACCAGCTCAGCAAACGCGGGCTGGAGCCCCAGCTGCTGGACGAAACCAGCGGCACCTACCACAAGGGGATCGTCGTCTGTACCGCGCAACTGTCCAAGGGGCTTGAATTCGACCGCGTCATCGTGCCGGCCGCCGAGCAGGCCAACTACCAGACGAAAATGGACCGCAACATGCTTTATGTCGCCTGCACTCGCGCCATGCACCGCCTGACGCTGATCCATGTGGGCGCCCCCAGCGCACTGTTCTGATCCGTTGCCCGGGCCATGCATGGGCTTGGGCTGGCCATTCGGCCATGTGTCAGTCTTGCCGTCTCCGCGGAAAAGTGCGTAACTTGAGCGTGCGCGGTCATTGCGATTCGACGGCGCGCCCGCCCGTGCTGGGCTGCGCAACCTGATCCCCGTCGTCTGTCCGTACCGGGCGCCCTCGCGCCGGCATCGGCAGGATTCACAGCACCATCCGGGAGATCGCCCTCGTGAGCCCTGACAACGAAGCGCCCCGCCCGGCCTTTCTCCGGCCTGCCGACGAGCTCCTGGAGAGTCTCGAGGTGGCCCGGGAGCGAGGTCTCTCCGCCGGCATGGTCAGCCGCCGACTGGAGGAGACCGGGCCCAACCGGCTTCGCAAGAGCGAGCGGAAGCCCTGGTGGCGGGTCGCCCTCGATCAGTTCAAGAGCCTGGTGGTGATCCTGCTGCTGGTCGCCGCGGCCATCGCGGCCGCGTTCGGCCAAATGGTGGAAGCGGTGGCCATCGCGGCGGCGCTGGTCATCAACGCGGTCATCGGCTTCGTCACCGAGTGGAAGGCGCTCCAGTCCATGGAGGCCCTGAAGCGCATGGGCCAGATGTCCGCCCGGGTCCGCCGGGACGGGGAGGAGCGGAAGGTTCCGTCCAGCGAACTGGTGCCGGGGGACATGGTGCTCCTGGGCGAGGGGGAGATGGTGCCGGCGGATCTTCGCCTGGTGGAAGTGGAAAACCTCCAGTGCAACGAGGCCGCGCTCACGGGCGAGTCGGTGCCGGTGTCCAAGACCACCGATCGTCTTGAAGATCCGGAGATCCCCCTTGCGGAGCGCGAAAACATGGCCTTCAGCGGCACCGCGGTGTCGCGGGGGGCTGCCGAGGGGGTGGTGGTGGCCACCGGCATGGACACGGAGATCGGCCGGATCTCGGCCATGGTCGAGGAGGCGGAGGAGGAGGCCACGCCCCTGGAACGGCGCCTGGAAGGCCTTGGCAAGCGCCTCATCTACCTCGTGATTGTGGTCGGCGTCGGCGTGGCGGTCTCCGGGATCGTGGCCGGCAAGGATCTCCTGATCATGGTGGAGACCGCCATCGTACTCGCCATCGCCGCAGTGCCCGAGGGGCTGCCCATCGTGGCCACGGTAGCCCTGGGACGGGGAATGTGGCGCATGGCCCGGCGCAATGCCCTGGTCAAGCGGCTCGCCGCCGTGGAGACCCTGGGCGCCACCACGGTCATATTCTCCGACAAGACCGGGACCCTCACCGAGAACCGCATGGTGCTCCGGCGCGTCGCGCTCGCCATCGGGGACGCGCAGATCTCCCGGCATAACGGCGACGCGCGCTTCCGGCTGGACGACGAGGACGTGGACCCGCAGGAGCAGGACGACCTGCACCGCGCGTTGCGTGCCGGCGTGCTCTGCTCCAACGCGGAGCTCGAGGGCGGAGACGGTCCCTCCGGGGATCCCACGGAGGTGGCGCTGGTGGAGGCGGGCGCATGGGCCGGCCTGGACCGCCCCGATCTGCTCGACGAGCTGCCCGAGGAACGCGAGGAGAGCTTCGACACCGAGACCAAGAAGATGGCCACCTTTCACCGGGTCCAGGGCGGCTTCCTGGTGGCAGTCAAGGGTGCGCCTGAACCGGTCCTGGACGTGTGCACGCGGGTGCTGGAGGACGGCGAGGAGAAGGAGTTCGACGACGCCGCACGCGACGCCTGGCTCGAGCGCAACGAGTCCCTGGCTGAGGACGGCCTGCGGGTCCTGGCGGTGGCTGAGAAGCGGGCGGAGCGCGCCGACGAGGCGCCGTACCAGGGTCTCACGCTGCTCGGGCTCGTGGGTCTCTACGACCCACCGCGGGAAAGCGTGAAGGAAGCCATCCGCGCCTGCCGGGAGGCGGGCATCCGGGTCGTGATGGTCACGGGCGACCAGCCTGCCACTGCGGCCAACATCGCGCGCGCCATCGGCATCGTCGGGGAGGAGGAGGAGACCACGACAATGCGGGGCCGGGACCTGGGCGACCTCGACGAGGACCACTCGGAGCGCGCCGAGAGGGTGTGGCAGACGGCCGTGTTCGCGCGGGTCTCGCCCGAGCAGAAACTCTCCCTCATCCGGGTCTACCAGGACCGCGGCGAGGTGGTCGGAATGACCGGCGACGGGGTCAACGACGCCCCGGCGTTGAAGAAGGCCGACATCGGCATCGCCATGGGCAGGCGCGGCACCGAGGTGGCGCGCGAGACCAGCGACATCGTCCTCAAGGACGACGCCTTCGAAACCATCGTCATGGCCATCGACCAGGGCCGGACGATCTTCGAAAATATCCGCCGCTTCATCGTGTTCCTGCTCTCGGGCAACCTGGGACAGATCGTCGGCGTCTCGGCCGCGGCCCTGGTGAACGCGCCCTTACCCCTGCTGCCCCTGCAGATCCTCTTCCTCAACCTCCTGCTGGACGTGTTCCCGGCGCTTGCCATCGGTGTCAGCCGCGGCAGCGCGGACATCATGCGCCAGCCGCCCCGCGACCCGGCGGAACCCATCCTCACCCGGGGCCACTGGCTTGGCATCGCGGGCTTCGGGCTGTTGATGACCACGGCGCTATTGGGCGTATTCGGCTGGGCGCTGCTGGTGATGGAGGTGGACACGACCAGGGCGGTGACGATGGCCTTCCTGACCTACGGCCTCGCGCGCCTGTGGCACGTCTTCAACATGCGCACCCCGGACTCGCCGATGCTGCGAAACGACCTGGTGACAAATCCCTGGGTGTGGGGCGCCATCGTGCTCTGCGCCGCGCTCCTCGCCGTGGCGGTCTATGTGCCGCCGCTCGCGGCGCTGCTGCAGGTCGTGCCGCCCACCCCGGCGGAGTGGATCGTGATCCTCACCGGCAGCCTGGTACCCCTGGCCCTCGGCCAGCTCGCGCTCGCCGTGCTCCGCCGACGCTAGGCGTCGGGCCCGGCCCTCACCCCCGCCCCCGTTACTCCGGGCATCCTGCCCTCCGCCCTTCGGGCCCGCCTTCGGCGGTTCGAAATCCGCTCCCGGCGGATTTGTCCGCACGCGGGAGAGGGGAGAAATGCGCGACGTTCACGCGAACTGTCATCGCACTGCGCCACCCCTGACAATGAAGATCTCCCTCCCCCGCTTGCGGGGGAGGGCTGGGGTGGGGGGTCCTGAGCTCCGGTCCCGCCTGCCTCCACACCGCGCCGGACTGCGGCAACAGCGCGGCCGGCGCCCACACCGTCTCCATCACCATCCGCGCCGCGGCAGCGCGGGCATGATCCTCGGTCTCCGCGATGCGCGCGACGGGAACAACGCCCCACAGCCAGAACCGGGTTCAGCTCGTCTGACTATTCAAATAACCATCCGAGCCGGAGAACCGGATCAAAC
>JAGTVE010000136.1 GCA_018224485.1 Thioalkalivibrio sp.
GCATCCTGCCCTCCGCCCTTCGGGCCCGCCTTCGGCGGTTCGAAATCCGCTCCCGGCGGATTTGTCCGCACGCGGGAGAGGGGAGAAATGCGCGACGTTCATCAGCCTGGGCTGTGCGCTCGAGAATCGCGTCGTCGCCACTGGAGTTCAGGTCTCGATGGCTGTCGACAATCGGGCCGGCGGGCTCGCTTCACTCTCAGGATCGAACCCTGGTCGTCAGAACCGCATCCTGAACGTCGCGCCCAGCAGCGGCGCCGGATCGAAGGACTCTTCTCTCAGTTTCTTGCCGCGGGAATCTTCCACACGCAATTCGCCCTCGAAAATCGCCCCCGCGTAAAGGACCAACGACGCCTGATCCGAGAGGTTGCCCGAAAAGCGCAGGAAGACCGGAACGCCCTGTTGCTCACCCACGCCTCCCGGGGTTGAACCCGTATCGCTCAGACGAAACCTCAGGCTACGGGAGGTGGCACCAAAGCCGAGCCTCCAGCCGTTATCGAAACGATAGTCGAGTTCGAGTCCGGCCGGCCCGACGGGCCCCGCCGGCAGCGGGTTGACGAGGCTCCAGCGGTCGCTCAGTCGCCAGTTGACGATCACGATCGGGATCACCGTCGTTTCCTCCAATTGGCTGAATACCCCCACGCCGAAGCCGAGGCGCCGGTCGGGTGCAAACACCCGGGTCGCGCTGGCGATGCCGCCGTAGACGACTGAATCGCCCGAGTCGGCGCCTTGTTCACCGGCCAACTCAACCGAGGGCGCGACTCCGTACGACCAGCCGCCGGCCCCACTGAACAGGAGCGGTACGCTGAATCCGAATCGCTGCACCTGACCCCAAGGCGCACCGCCGAAGGCTGTCTCCCTCGAGAAATCGTAGTCGAGGTAATCGTAGTTGAGCGCCACAGCGACGCGATGACCCGCTCCGAAGACGGTGCTCGCGCCAACGCGGACCGCGATACCGCTGGCATCGAAGTCGCCCCCGTTGTCGAGCTTGGCGTTACCCTGCCAGACCGGGGTAAGCGAGAGAGAGGACCGCCAGGTCTCGGCAGCTCCGCTGGGCCCGGGAACCAACAGCAGGAGGGCGCAGATCGTAGCCGCAGGCGCCCAGTGGTGGGCGGTGCGACCGCGAATGTTGTATGGCATAGGGTCTCCGATTGCGCAGCGGGTCGATATCTTAGCGGTCCGGCAGCTCCGAGCCCGCTCCCACTGCATGTCTTGCCAACGGTACAGCTTCGGAAGGATCGAACGCCATCATGGAATCCGGCTGGATGATACGCGTGGGACAATGACCGCAAGCCGCATCGCGTGATCGAATGCGAGGGTCTGGGTATGGGTCCGATCGCGTCGATACGGCCGCGCACGGGCGCTCGAGCTGGCAGTAGCAGACGGCCTTGAAGGGGCTGGCAGACAATACCCGCTGGCTCGGGACGAGGGCGCGCGGGGCCGCCACCGTTGCCCCTCAGCCTTCCCCCAGGACCTGATGCTTGGCGGCCAGGAACCGACTGTGGGGAACGTATAGAAGATCGGCGAGCTTCCGCACCAGGTGTTCCTCGTGTTGGTGCAAGGTCGCATCGCTGAAGGCGATCCGCCAAAGCTCGCGCACCACCGCGACCCGCTCCTCGGGGCCGTAGTGGCGGTTGATGAGCGAGGTGAATTGGAAGTAGTCCGTCGCGTCCTTGCGCTCGGCCTCGGCCAGGGCGAGCAGCTCCCGGGCCTCCTCGGGCGTCAGCTCGAAGCGTTCGCGCACGGCCTCCTCTACCCACGCGCATTCCTCGGCGCGCATGGACGAGTCCATGCGCGCCATTTCCAGGAGCAGCGCGGCAACGGCAAGGCGCAGCCGGTGGGCCTCGTCCTGCTCCGCGCCTCCGGAGCTCAGGTTGCGCTCGAAGAAGTCTTTGATGGCATTGAGCATGTGCCTTCAGTCCGTGGTGGGGGCGTCGCGAGATCGCGGGGGACCCAGCGACGCCGATGAAGTCCGGGACGAGAGTTTAAAGCATCCTCTCGGTGGCTCGCAGCGCATACTCTTGCCTGATCGGCATCACTCGCCCCGAAACCGCCCAATGACAGCCTCGCCCGTGCCGTCTCGGTCCCGACCGCCAACGCGTCGCACCACCTTCAGATGCTGCGTGATGGCGGCCTGGTGACGCAGCGGTGTGGTCACGGTGATCGACGTACGTCCTCCCGAGGAGTTCGCCGCCGGTCACGTCAAGGGCGCGATAAACGTGCCGGTCGCAGAGCTGGACCAGCACATGCGGGCGTTCCCGCGCGACCGCGAGATCATCGCCTACTGTCGGGGTCCTTACTGCGTGCTGGCGTATTCGGCCGTCGAGCGGTTGCGAAGGCAGGGTTTCCGGGCCCGGCGCATGGAAGATGGATTCCCGGAGTGGAAGGCCGCGAGACTGCCGGTGGCCCGCCCGTAGACACGGGGGTATGGCGGGCGCCCCGTCTGGTGGGTACACCGTTTTTTGCCGACCCCACCCTCCGCAAATGCGCTCAGCCGAGCAACGACCGGATCCAATCGATGGCTGGTGACGGGTCCTCCCGCAGCGGCGCCCCCTTGAGCCGCAGCAGCCGGAAGCCCATGCACTCGAGGTAGGCCTCCCGCGCCCTGGCACGGGAGACATCGCCACGCGACGCCACGCCATCGGCCTCGACTTCGATCGCGAGCTGCCGGCCCGGACCGCCCTCCAGCGCCAGATCGACCCGGATGTCGCCGATGCAGGGTTGCACCTTCGGTATCCACCCCTCGAGGATCATGGAGGTGAAGAGCCCCTCCGCATCCGGGCTGTCCTGTCGCAGTCGACACAGGTCCTGGCAGTGGGCCGCCAGTTCCCGGAGCAGATATTCCTGCTCCAGGCAGAATTCCACGTCCGCGACCAGATAGAGCGCCTCTCTGGCCCGGGTCAGCGCGATGGCGAACAGGTCGGGCGAGGCATCCACCTCGCGTCTCGCATCGGCGGACATACCCCTGGCGACGGCGGGACTGAACACGATCACATCCCACTCCCCGCCCTGGAAGACACCTGGCAGATCGATGGTCAGGCGCCCGCCCGCTTCCAGATCCTGCAACTCGGCCCGCAGGCGGTCCCGCTGCCCGGCGAATGGCGTGATCACGCCGAGGCTTGACTCGGGGGCGCGCCGCCGAAGATCCCGGACCTGCGCCACCACCTCCGCGACCTCGGCAAGGTTGCACCATGGGCTTCCGGATGGCATCGGTTCTGCCGTCGCCGGTACGTCGACGATCCGTACGCCGCCGTCGCGCCGACTCCCCGCCGTCACGGCAGAGTGCAGCGGCTGGTACGGGTAGAGCAGCCGGCCCCAGAGTGCAAGGATCTCGGGGTGCCCACGGTAGCTGTGTCCGAGCACGATCCGATCCTTCGGTGGACATTTCAGCGATTCCAGGGTCACGTGGAAGAGATCGCGCCCGGCGGATGCCAGGCGCGGCGGGCATTCGTCCACCCTGAAACGGTCGCGCGGCACCGAGCCCCCGGACGCGGGCATACCCGGCTGGGCCGGCGTGGTCCGTGCATCACCCGCCACGGCCAGCGATCGGCCCCGGATGATGGCCGGCAGCAGACGCGTCAGCGTTGCCCGCGGGGCATCGTCGATGACCACCAGATCGAAGAGACCGGGC
>JAGTVE010000137.1 GCA_018224485.1 Thioalkalivibrio sp.
CGCGCACAAGGGACAGCTCTACGAACCGGTGGACAGCAAGTCATTGCTCTACTACCACGAGACAAAGGACGGACAGATCCTCGAGGAAGGCATTACGGAAGCGGGTTCCACCGCGTCGTGGATCGCCGCCGCTACCTCGTATGCCACCCGGGGCGTGCCTCTCGTTCCCTTCTACATCTACTACTCGATGTTCGGCTTCCAGCGTGTCGGCGACCTGATCTGGGCCGCCGGCGACATGCAGGCGCGGGGGTTCCTGATCGGCGGTACGGCCGGGCGCACCACGCTCGCGGGCGAGGGCCTGCAGCACCAGGACGGTCACAGCCTGATGATGGCCGCGAACGTCCCGAACTGCGTCTCCTACGACCCGACCTTCGCCTACGAGCTCGCGGTGATCGTGCACAGCGGCCTGCATCGCATGTTCGTGGACCAGCAGAGGGTCTTCTACTACATCACCACGATGAACGAGAACTACCCCCAGCCAGCGATGCCGAAGGGGGCCGAGAAGGGCATCGTGAAGGGGCTGTACAGGTTTGCGGCCGCCGGCAGACGCAAGAAGCAGGCGCGGCTGCTCGGCTCGGGCACGATCCTGCGCGAGGTGATCGCAGCGGCCGAGCTGCTGGACAAGGATTGGGGGGTTTCGTCCGAGGTCTGGAGTGCGACCAGCTTCAATGAACTGGCCCGGGACGGCCGGGCCTGCGACCGCGAGGCCCTGCTGAAACCGAAGGGCAAGCCGCCCGTCCCCTGGGTCACGCAGTGTCTGTCGAACTCCTCGGCCCCGGTGGTCGCGGCCACCGACTACGTGAAGGCCCATGCCGATCAGATCCGGGCCTGGGTGCCGGCCCCCTACCGTGTACTGGGCACCGACGGATTCGGACGCTCGGACACCCGGGCGGCGCTGCGGCGTCACTTCGAGGTGGATCGTTACCACGTGGTACTGGCCGTGCTCAAGTCCCTGTCCGAGGCGGGTGACGTGGAGGCCTCGGTGGTGGCCGATGCAATCGCCAAGTACGGGATCGACACCAGCCGGCCCAACCCCCTGCAGGCCTGACACCGTCGTCGCCGTTCCCCAGCGAGGAGCTGACATGAGCGAGATCATTACCGTGGATGTCCCCGACATCGGTGACTTCGGGGACGTGGAGATCATCGAGGTTCTGGTCGGCGTCGGCGACGAGGTGGCTCCCGAGGACCCGTTGATCACCCTCGAGTCGGAAAAGGCCTCGATGGAGATTCCGGCGCCCCGCGGGGGCGTGGTGCGCAAGGTGAACGTGAAGGTCGGGGACCGGGTGTCCGAGGGCGACCCGATCCTGGGCCTCGAGCCGGCGGGGGAGGGCGCCGCCGAGGCCTCGGAATCCGCCGGTGACGCCGGCGCGGATAAGGGCGAGGGCGAGGGCAAGGCCCCATCCGCGAAACCGGCGCAGGAGGAGGCGCCCTCCCGGCCGGAACCGGAACCGGAACCGAGCGCCCCGGAGCGGCCAGCCCCGCCGGGGCCCCGGCCGTCCCCCACCGCGCAGATTGCGGACGAGAAGTCCTTCCGCAAGGCGCACGCCTCGCCCGCGGTGCGGCGTTTCGCGCGCGAGCTCGGGGTCGATCTCGCGAAGGTCGAGGGCAGCGGGCGCAAGAAACGCATATTGCGCGAGGACGTGCAGGCCTTCGTGAAGCGGAGTCTGAGCCAGCCGGCCGGATCCTCGCTGGGCATCGAGCCGATGCCGGAGATCGACTTCACCGAGTTCGGACCGGTGGAGACGCAGGCCCTGAGCAAGATCAACAAGCTCAGTGGACGAAACCTGCACCGCAACTGGGTCAGCATTCCGCACGTGACCCAGTTCGACGAGGCGGACATCACCGAGTTGGAGGACTTCCGCAAGTCGCTGAAGGACGAGTACGAGAAGAAGGGTGTGAAGGTCACCTTCCTGCCCTTCCTGATGAAGGCGCTGGTGTCGGTGCTGAAGCAGTACCCGCGCTTCAACGCCTCGCTGGACGCGACCGGCGAAAACCTGATCCTGAAGAACTACTACAACCTCGGCGTGGCCGTGGACACGCCCAACGGTCTGGTGGTCCCGGTGGTGCGGGATGTCGATCGCAAGAGCCTGGTGGATCTCGCGGCGGAACTGATGGAACTGTCGCAGCGCGCGCGCGATCGCAAACTGAAGACGAAGGATCTCCAGGGCGGCTGCATGACCATCTCCAGCCTCGGTGGCATCGGTGGCACCCATTTCACCCCGATCGTGAACGCCCCCGAACTGGCGATCCTCGGTGTCGGACGCTCCGCGATCCGACCCGTCTGGTCCGGCGAGGCCTTCGAACCCCGGCTGATCCTGCCGATCGCGCTTTCCTACGACCACCGCGTGATCGACGGCGCGCTGGGTGCCCGCTTCACGAGCGCATTGTCGGGGCTGCTCTCCGACATGCGCCGCATGCTGCTTTGACGTGAAAATCGCGCGCAGCGCGCTCAAATTCGCCCCTCTCCCGCTTGCGGGAGAGGGGCCGGGGGTGAGGGCCAAGACCGGCGCCCCACCCCATCTCTCTCCCGCAGGTGGGGGAGGCGTTTTTTATTGTTCGGGCCGACGCGTATCGCCATGATCGGTAGGCCTCGTCTTCGCAAACCCCGAACCGGCATCAACCTGGGAGCCGTCCGATGAGCAAGACGACCACCATCCAAGTCCCCG
>JAGTVE010000138.1 GCA_018224485.1 Thioalkalivibrio sp.
AGGCCGGGCTCGAGAAACGGGACGTCCTCGAGCAGCGAGGTGTCCCAGCGCAGTTGGGTGGCATCGACGCTGACGGTCGGCGTCAGACCCTGCAGGGTCTGACGTTTCACGGCCTCCGCACGGGCCGAGCGCGCCCTCTGGATGAGCAGCGACGGGTTCTCGGCACGCGCGCGCTGCAGCGATTCATCCAGCGAGAGCGTGCGCGCGGACCGGACATCCGCGACTGCCGGCTGCAAGGGCAGAGACAGGACCAGCCCGGTCAACAGGATCGCCAGTTTCCAGCAACGGCTCGTTCTCATGGAGAACCTCGTCCGATCCGACGGGCCCGCAGCCAGGTTGATCTGCCTGGATCCACGCGCTGTCGATGAGGATAACACCGGGCACCGGGGCGGTATGCCACCGCGGGCATCGATCACGGTGGACGCCATTCCTGTCCGTGCCCGTCCATTGCAGGAACCGAGGAGCGGGTGCCTGCGGATCCGGGCGATGGAGCGCAGGATGCCCGAACTGTCACGCAACCGTCAGGTTCCGGTATGGTTGGGGCGTGCCTCCTGTCGCGACACACTACAGAGCCGCTGCGCAGCGTTGTTCGGGGCGGCGTTCCAGCCGGGTTCGGGATCATGGGTGACCTGGATACCTGGACGCTGTCGCTGATCCTGGTCTCTGCCGCCTTTTATGGCAGTGCGCTGGTAGCCGCAGGCAGTGTGCCCCTGAGACTGGTGTTCCGGGAGATCCCGGTAATCGCGCAATCGGCCCTGTCGCGCCAATTGGCTGTCGCGGCGTGGCTGGCCATTGCACTGGTGCTTCTGCAGTGGCCGCTGCAGGCCGCCTTTCTTGGCGGTGGAAGGCTGGCCTCGGCCTTCGATCCGTTCCTGCTGGCCCTGGTCTTCGATAGTCCTCAGGGCAACCGGATCGTCTTGGCCGTGGCCGGGCTGCTGCTGTTGCAGGCGATCCTGCTGGAGCGGTGGAGGGGCGGATCCGTACTGGCACTGGTGGGAGTCCTGGGGGCGTTGCTGGTTCTGCTGGCCTTTGTGCAGACCGGACATACACGTGACGAGCCACGCTGGCTGCTGGGTGGGCTTCTGCTGGTGCATCTGGCTGCGGTTGCCTTCTGGATTTCCGCCCTGTTTCCGCTCCTGCGGCTGGCGGCACACGGGGACGCTGAGCCCAGCACCGCCCGACTGCTCGTGCGGTTTGGACGTATCTCGACAGTAACCGTCGGGCTGCTGCTGACGGCAGGGGTCCTCCTTGCGTGGATGCTGCTCGGAGGACTGATGCCGCTGGTCACCACCGGCTACGGGCGGCTGCTGCTCGCAAAGCTCGTGCTCGTGGCCACGCTGCTGGGCCTTGCGGCCTGGAACAAGTGGCGGTTGGTGCCGGCCTTCGAACGGGGGGATCGGCGGGCGCAAGCGCGCTTGCGCAGGAGCATCCGCCTCGAGATGCTGCTGTTCCTGTTGATCCTGCTGGCAACGGCGTTCCTGACCACGACGGCGTCGCCGGACGGGTGAATCACGCCGTGATGACCCGCCCAATCGTCATCGCACCCTGCCTCCCCGACGTTGAAGATCTTCCTCCCCCGCTTGCATGGGAGGGTTGACGGCGCGGCGACAGGGGGCCGGTTTTCGCGCCGCGGGGCGGCGAGCATCGCCACGCTCCTCAACTCAGGGTGCGGGCGGCGGTCTGCACCGGGTCCCACACCGGAGAGAACGGGGGTGCATAGGCGAGGTCCAGGTAGACGAGCTGCTCCACCGTCATTCCGGCGGTGATCGCGGCGGCGATGGTGTCGATGCGCTTCGCGGCGCCGGCCCGGCCGACGATCTGCCCGCCCAGCAGGCGCCCCGTACCCTCCTCGACGACCAGCTTGACCTTGATCTTGCCGGCGCCCGGGAAGTAATGGGAGCGGGTCAACGCCTCGATGGCCTTGGCGCGGTGAGCGATGCCGATGTCGCTCGCCTCCCTTTCGCACAGGCCTGTGCGTGCGATCTCGAGGTCCCGGAAACGGGTGATCGCGGTGCCCAGCACCCCCGGGAATTGCATGTTGCCACCGCTGAGGTTGATGCCCGCCACCAGTCCGTGCTTGTTCGCCACGGTGCCCAGCGCGATGAACACGGGCTCTTCCTTCACGATGTGAAAGGACTCCGCGCAGTCCCCGGCCGCCCACACGTGCGGTACGGAGGTCTGCATCCGGCTGTCCACCTCAATGGCGTCCGCGGCCCCCAGCCGGATACCGGCCGCTTCGGCCAGTTCCGAGCGGGGACGGATGCCGATGCCGAGGATCACGAGGTCCGCATCGATGCGGCGCTGATCGGTCGTGACCTGCCGCACGCGGCCGTCGGGCCCGGTCTCGATGCCCTTCAGGGCCTCCCCCAGAAAGACCTCGACACCGGCCTCGCGCATGCTCACGGCGATGGACTCCGTCATGTCCGGGTCCATGGTGTTCATCACCTGGGGCGCCATGTCGACCAGCGTGACCTCGAGATCGCGGTCGAGCAGTGCCTCCGCCATCTCGATGCCGATGTAGCCCCCGCCCACGATCACGGCCCGGCGGGGCCTGTTCCGCTCCATGTCCTCGAAGACGTCGATGCCGCTCTGCAGGGTCGACAGGCTGAAGACGCCCGGGGCATGCACATTGGGGAGGTCGGGAACGATCGGTACCGCACCCGTCGCGATCAGAAGCTCGTCCCAGCCCTCCTCGAACTCGCGATCCGAACCCAGGTCACGGACCCGGACGCGCCGGCCGGCGGTATCGATCTCCACGACCTCGTGGCACGTGCGCACGTCGATGCGCTGTTTTTCCCGGAAGACCTCCGGAGCGCGGGCGACCAGCCTTTCGGCGGATTCGATCTGACCGGCGATGTAGTAGGGCATCCCGCAGGCGGCGTAGGAGGTGTGCAGCCCGCGCTCGAAGACCACGATCTCGCGGTCCGGATGCTCCCGGCGCACCTTCGAAGCGGCGCTCATGCCCGCGGCGTCACCACCGATCACGACGAGTTTGCGATCGTTCATGGCGTCTTCCTGATCGACTGGGTTGGTTTTTGCCGACGCATCCGGTGGCGCCCGCCGCGTCCCCGTTGGGACGAGGGACACGGAACGCAACGGCCGCGCCCGTAACGGCCATGAGTGGAACATTTTCCGGTAGACTCGGCAACCGAGGGCGCACGAGCCCGCAGGCCTTCCCTCGGCGATACCCACCCATACCCCCCTTCCTGCCCGCATGGACCGACTGACCATCACCCGACCCGATGACTGGCACCTCCACCTGCGCGATGGCGATGTGCTGGAGACGGTGCTGCCAGACAGCGCACGCCGGTTCGCGCGCGCAATCGTGATGCCGAATCTGAAGCCGCCCGTCGTGACCACCGCGGATGCCCTGGCCTACCGGGAACGCATCCTCGCGGCACTGCCCGCAGGCGTCGCCTTCGAGCCGCTGATGACGCTGTACCTGACCGAGGCCACGGCGCCCGGGGAGATCCTGCGGGCTCGTGAAAGCGGGCGGGTGCACGCGGTGAAGTACTACCCGGCGGGCGCCACGACCAATGCCGCCAGCGGGGTCGTGGATCCACGGCGCTGCTATCCGGTATTCGAGGAGATGCAGCGGCAGGCAATGCCGCTCCTGGTGCACGGCGAGTCGATCGACCCGACGGTGGATGTGTTCGACCGGGAGGCCGTGTTCATCGAGAAGACCCTGGCCCCTCTAGTCCGCGACTTTCCGGAGTTGAGGGTCGTCCTCGAGCACATCACCACGCAGGCGGCCATCGACTTCGTGACGGAGGCGTCACCGAATGTCGCGGCGACGATCACCGTGCACCACCTGCTGATGAACCGCAATGCCATGTTCCAGGGCGGCATGCGCCCGCACCACTACTGCCTGCCGGTGCTGAAACGCGAGCGGCACCGCAAGGCCCTGGTCGAGGCCGCGACCGGCAGTAACCCGAAGTTCTTTCTCGGGACCGACAGTGCGCCGCACTCCCGTGAGGCAAAGGAGTCCGCGTGCGGCTGTGCCGGGGTGTACACCGCCCATGCGGCCATCGAGTTGTATGCGGAGGTCTTCGAGAGGGCCGGGGCACTGGACCGGCTGGAGGCCTTCGCGAGCTTCCACGGCCCGGATTTCTATCGCCTGCCGCGCAATCGTGACCGCCTGGTGCTGGAAAAGGCGGAGTGGACGGTGCCGGAGGAGGTCCGGTTCGGGTACCTCCCGGGCGTCCCGCTGCGTGCCGGAGAGGCGATCCACTGGCGCCTGGCCTGACGCGGCCGCTCGCCGGTCAGGATCAGCCTCGCGGCCCTGCCGTATCGAAGATGCCGTAATGGAAGATCGTCTTGGCGTCACCGTCTTCCTCACGCTTGCCGAGGCGCGAGGGGAGGGCATGGCCCTCGATCTGCTGCTTGAAATCGTCGCCGGTGCGGATCACCAGGACCGCGCGCTCGATCTCGGGAATTGGGGCATTGGAGATCAGCACCATGCCATCCTCCGTGACCGGCCGCTCCGATGCGATCACCTTCAGGGGTTCGCCGTCCCCGTCGAGGTCGGAGAGCAGGCCGGGGTAGCGGTTGAGCTTCATTCCGCGCTTGTCGATCACGATTCCCTCGGGCGCACCGGCAAGCGCGTCCTCGATCGCCTTCAGTTGCTCCTCGCTGAGGAGTTCGTTGATGTTTCCTTTCCAGGGCATGTGGGGTCCCCTTGACTCGAGTGGCCAGTGGTCGGCTCACGCTCCAGGCGCGTGACCGCTATCTGCCGGTGCCAATCGCCTTCCGGTTGGCACAAGCGCCTATGCGCCTCGGGGCCCGGCAACGGCTATTGTAGACCCACGCGGGATCGGCGTGGGTATTCAGCGCCGTCGACTCAGCGATCCCAGCAGGCCGCGCACGATCTCCCGTCCGATCTGGGCGCCGATGGACCGCGCGGTGCTCTTCACGGTGGCGGTGACCACGCTGTCGCTCCGCCCGCCGCGCGGCCTTGCGGGTGCGCGCGCCGGACGCTCCTGCTGGCGCCTCACGGTCGCCGTCTGCTGTTCATCCAGCGCGCTCTCTGCCTGCTGCTTCAGGATCTCGTAGGCGGACTCGCGGTCCAGGGGCTCGTCGTAGACACCCGCGAGTACTGAACTGCGGAGCCGTTCCTGACGCTCTTCCTCGTTCAGTGGGCCCATGCGGCTCGACGGCGGACGGATCAGGGTGCGCTCCACCGGCGTGGGGCTGCCCCGGTCATCCAGCACGGACACGAGGGCCTCGCCGACACCGAGCTCGGTGATCACCTGCTCGGTGTCGAGGGCCGGGTTCGGCCGGAAGGTCTGCGCCGCGACCCGAACCGCGCGCTGGTCCCGGGGCGTGAAGGCCCGCAGCGCGTGCTGGACGCGATTGCCGAGCTGCCCCAGCACCGCGTCGGGGACATCGGATGGACTCTGGGTGATGAAGTAGATGCCCACACCCTTGGACCGGATCAGCCGCACCACCTGTTCGATCCGCTCGCTCAGTTGCCCCGACCTGCCGTTGAAGAGCAGGTGGGCCTCGTCCAGGAAGAGCACGAAGCGGGGCTTGTCCGGATCGCCGACCTCCGGCATCTGCTCGAAGAGCTCCGACATCAGCCAGAGCAGCAGCGTGGAATACACCAGCGGACTGTTCCGGTACAGATGCTCGGCGTGCAGGATGTTCACGACTCCGCGCCCCTCCGCGTCCGTCTGCAGGAAGTCATCGAGCGTCACCGCCGGCTCTCCGAAGAAGCCGTCCCCGCCCTGGGCCTCCAGCGTCAGCAGCGCGCGCTGGATCGCCCCGATGCTTGCGGGGGAGACATTGCCGTACTGCGGGCCGACCGTGCTGCGATTTTCGTGGACCCAGGCCAGCATCGCGCGCAGGTCCTTGAGATCGAGCAGGAGCCAGCCGCGATCATCCGCCACCCTGAAGACGAGCTGGATGACGCCGGTCTGCGTCTCGTTGAGATTGAGCAGACGGCTCAGCAGCACCGGGCCGAAGCCCGCGATGGTCAGGCGCAGTGGATGACCCTGTTCGCCGATGGGATCCCAGAACACGGCCGGGGCGCCCCTCAGCTCCAGCGGATCGAGGCCGACACGACGGGCGCGCTCGCCGAGGCGTTCACTTGCGTCCCCGGCCGCCGAGATTCCCGATAAGTCGCCCTTGATATCGGGCACGAATACCGGAACGCCGAGGTCGGACAGGGCCTGGGCAAGCACCTGCAGCGTGATTGTCTTTCCGGTGCCGGTGGCGCCGGCGATCAGGCCATGACGGTTGGCCATGCGCGGAAGTATGGCGACGGGCCGTTCGGCCTTGCCGAGGAACAATGCCTGATCGTTCACGAGGTCTCCCCGGAGGAGGTGGTCGGGTGCGGGATTCTACCCGAGCCCGCGGGGGCGGGGAGAGCCGGCCTCGCGCCCTTCCGATGGCCGATGCGGAAACTTCGGGGGAAATGCGGTGGTAACGGTGAGCCCATACAATAGTGGACACGGCCGCAACCACGGACATTGCCCATGACCCGCATCACAGTGATCGGCTCCGGTTTCGGTGCCCTGACCGCCATTCGCAAACTGCGCGCCGCCGATCGGGAACTCGTGATCGACGTGATCGCCCCCCGGCCCGAGCTGGTGTACTACCCCAGCACGATCTGGATTCCAACCGGTCTGCGCAAGCCGGAGGACGTGGTCGTGAACCTGGAGGCCTTCTTCCGCCGCACGGGCGTGAACTATCACCAGGCATCGGCCACCGGCCTGAAGGACGGCGCGCGGACGGTGCTCACGGACGCGGGCGAGGTCACGAACGATGGGTTGATCATTGCCTCCGGGGGCCGCTTCATGAAGAAGCTGCCGGGGATCGAGCATGCGATCACGCCCTGCGAGGGGGTGGAGGCGGCCGTGAAGATCCGCGACCGGGTGGCGGAGATGCAGGGCGGCACCATCGCCTTCGGCTTCGCGGGCAATCCGAAGGAGCCGACCGCGATGCGGGGCGGGCCCGTATTCGAGTTCATGTTCGGGATCGAGCAGCACCTGCGCAGCCGCGGCGACCGCGACCGCTTCCGGCTGATCTTCTTCACGCCCGCGCCGAAGCCGGGCAACCGCCTGGGGCCGAAGGCGGTCGACGGACTGCTGCGCGAGATGAAGCGGCGCGACATCGAGACCCACCTGGGGCACAAGCTGAAGGGTTTCGAGGCCGACAAGGTGACCACCGAGGGCGGCGAGTTCGGAGCGGACCTCATCGTCTTCATGCCCGGCATGACCGGCAACGCCTGGTTCGACAACACCGACCTGCCACGCTCGGACGGCGGGCTTCTGAAGGCCAACGCCCAGTGCCAGGTCGAGGGCCAGGACAAGGTGTACGTGGCCGGGGATTCGGGCAGTTTTCCGGGTCCGGACTGGCTGCCCAAGCAGGCCCACATGGCCGACCTGCAGGCCGAGGCCGCGGTGAAGAATCTGCTCGGGGAATTCCGTGGCGACACCCCCGGCGCCACCTTCAAGCCCGAGCTGATCTGCATCGTGGACACCAAGACCAGCGGTATCCTGGTCAAGCGCACCGAGAAGAACAACGTGATGCTGCCCTCGACACCCGTGTTCCACTGGGCCAAGCGGGCCTTTGAATGGTGGTACCTTCGGAAGTACCGCTGATCCGCGCCACTTCGTGTCCGCATGGCCCGATGGCGAATGCGGGTTGCCTGCCGCCGCGGGTGGTCCGGGAGATCGCGGTGAGTGGTGACAGCAGGGACAGGCCCTTCCGCCCTGCTTGGTGGTTGCCGGGAGCACACCTGCAGACCATCGTGCCCAACGTCTGCCGTCTGCGCCGGGCACCCATGCTGCGACGCCAGTCCGTGACCCTGCCCGACGGCGATTTTTTGCTGCTGGACTGGGGTCCGGATCCCGGCGGGCCGATTGTCGTGCTGCTGCACGGGCTTGGCGGGAGCAGCCGCTCCGCCTATGCACGGGTGCTGATGCGCGCCCTTCACGAATCCGGCTTCTGGGCCTGCACCATGCACTTTCGGGGCGCGACCGGCGAGCCGAATCGCAGGCTGCGCAGCTACCACATGGGGGAGGGCGAGGACCCCGCCTTCGTGCTGTCGGAGCTGCGACGCCGCTACCATCCACGCAAGCTGGCCGCGGTGGGGGTGTCCCTGGGCGGGAGTGCACTGCTGCACAGCCTTGCGGCGAGCGGCCAGGAGGCCGCGGTCGACTGTGCGGTCGCGATCTCGGTACCATTCCGCCTGCACCAGACCGAGGAACGGCTGAACCGCGGCTGGTCGCGGCTCTATCAGGGGCACATCCTGCGTCAGCTGCGACGGATGTGGCAGGACAAGTGCCGGGCCCTCGCGCGCCCGGACCTCGCGGCCGATCTGCACGACATCCGCAGCTTCCGCGATTTCGACGCACGCATCACCGCCCCCGTGCACGGCTATGCCGACGCAGACGACTATTATGATCGCGCCAGCAGTGTGCAAGTGTTGCGGAATATCCGGGTCCCCACGCTGCTGATCCATTCCCTGAACGATCCCTTCATGATGCCGGAGAGCCTGCCGAGTCCCGAAGAGCTGTCCCCCTGCGTGACCCTCGAGACGCATCGCGCAGGCGGCCATGCGGGATTCATGGAGAATTCGGGGCGCAGCTATCTGGAGCGCCGGGTTCCGGGTTACCTGCTGGAACAGTTGCGAAACGATTGACCCGTGTCGGGTTGTCAGCGGGGCCTTGCCGGCTCGCGCGGGCGCCCGCCCCCGGAGGTAGGCATGCTTTGGAAGATCCTTACACTGGCCGTGCTGATCGGGTTCGCCTGGTGGCGATTGCGCCAGTGGCTCCTTGAGCGGCGCCTGCGCGCGGCGGGGGAACCGGTACCGGAACCGCGCCGGGTGCGGCCGATCAGTATCCTGGCGGGTGCGATGCTGCTCGGCTACGGGGGATACCTGGTCTGGGTGCTGATCGCGCAGGCGATCGGCACCTTCGGGGAGTGAGGGCGGGCAGACCCGTTTGAACGAAGCATCTGCCTGCCGGTCGCAGAGGCAAAGGGAACGGGAGAAGGTGATGACGTGCCTGTCGAAGACCGCCGTCTGGTGTGCCGCGCTGCTGCTGTCACTCTTGTCCGCCCATGCCGTTGCGCGCGAACCCGCGGTGCCGGTAGAGGAGATGCTTCCGGTGGAGCTCGCGACGGTCGGATTCGAGAGTGTGAGCGGGTCGCCGGTCGTGGTCCTGCGCGAACCGGTCTCCGGGGACGTTGTGCTGATCAGCATCGGCTCGGGCGAGGCCCTCGCGATCCTGCTGGCGCTGCGGGATGTCGCGACACCGCGTCCAATGACCCATGACCTGCTCGCCTCGGTGATCGGGAGCCTGGATGCCGAGGTCGAACGCGTGCTGGTCGACGCCCTTGTCGGGAGTACCTACACCGGCGTGATCGAGCTTGGCGTGCCAGGGCGCGATGACCCCGTGCGCGTCGACAGCCGGCCGAGCGATGCGCTGGCGCTGGCGGCTCGCACCGGCGCCGCGATCCTGGTGTCACCCGATGTCCTCGTGGCCACGCGCGGCCTGGAGTTCGAAGGGCTTCCCGAGTCGCAGCAGGTGGTGAGCGCTCTGGGAATTACCGTCGGCGAGGTGAACCCTGATCTGCGCGAGGCGCTGGGTCTGCCGGACGATCCGGGCCTGGTGGTGAGCCGGGCCGTGGGCGAGGCTGCCGAACTGGGGCTGGAACCCGGGGCATTGATCCTGGAGGTGAACGGGGTCGTCCCCCGGTCCCCGGTGCAGTTCCTGGATCTGGTGCGCGGAACGGAACCCGGTAAGCGGGTGCGCGTACGGGTCTGGCAGGATGGCGGGACCCGGGAGCTGGAGCTGTCCACCGATGTTCCGGAGCGCCCGACGCCTGAGCGCGACCGCGGCGAGGGCGACGGACTGGAGGTCTGAACCGGACGGGCGTCGCCTGCGTTGAGTTGAAGGCGCAGCCACGGAAGGACACGGACATCACGGAAAAGAACCTGCATGCAAGCGCTCTTCCGTGTTTTCCGCGGCGCGCCTTTTCAGCGCCAGGGGGAAGCGCGGGGTCATGACGACCGGGCGCCCTCCCGCTGGCGCGGCTATCAAGGGGAGCGGCTACCAGGGGATGGTGCTGCCGTCGATATCGATGAAGCGCCCGTTGTCTCCCGGAGACGCGTTGTCCAGGGTCTTCAGCATTCCGGTCACCGACTCCGTGACGGTGATCTCGGCATGGGGTCCACCCATGTCGGTCAATACCCAGCCGGGGTGCAGGATCAGGGTCAGGATTCCCTCATTGTCGAGATCGCGCGCGAGGCTGACGCCGACCGCGTTCAGCGCGGCCTTCGACGAACGGTAGATGTAGACGCCACCCGACCCATTGTCGCCGATCGAGCCCATCTTCGAACTCAGCAGCGCGATACAGGGCCGTTGTCCCATCCGCAGCTGCGGCAGCAGGGCCTCGACGATCTGGCGCGGGGCGACCACGTTGACCCGGAAGGTCTCCAGCCAGGCCTTTTCGTCGGTGTCGCCAAGGCGGTCGGGCACCGGCCCGTAGACGCCGGCATTGCTGATCAGCAGATCCACCGGGCGATCGCCGATCGTGGCGGCGAGATTCACGCGGTGCGCGGGGCTGGTCACATCCAGCGGCAGCACGGTGAGCTGGTCGCCGTGGGCCTGCGCCAGCTCCGTCAGTTCCGGGGAGCCCTCCGGGTGACGGGCGCCGGCGAAGACCCGGTCCCCGCGGGCGATGAGTTGGCGCACGAACTCCAGTCCGATTCCCCGGCTGCAACCGGTGATGACCACGGTCTTCATGGGTGTCTCCTCTGAGGTGTGGGTCGTCAGGTCTGCTGATAGCAAATCAGGCGCTGCTCGACCACATCGGCGGTTAGCCGACAGCCGATTCCGTCTACATCGTACAGGAGCAGGGCGTCAGCGACCGCGAGATAAGCCGCCATTCATCGGCCGGCGGACAGCGGTACGGAGGGGCGCGGGCTGACCCCTTCAGTGGATTTCCGGTACCATCCCGAGCGCGACGCAGACGCGGGCCGCCGCGGTGTTTCAGTTCACAGTTCGATACCGGGGGCGTGGCGGAACTGGTAGACGCAGCGGACTTAAAATCCGCTGGGAGAGATCCCGTGCCGGTTCGATTCCGGCCGTCCCCACCAATCGGAGGCAATGGTCCATCGAGGCCTTGGGCCTCGAGTGCAACGGCCATTGGGCTCCTCACGTGTCCGGCCCATCTCGCGAAGCGATCTGGTAATGAACCTGCCGCATGGCCCGTTCGTGCCTGGATCGGTCAATCGTGCATGCGGTGATCGAGCATAGCGCTGCCTCTGGCGCTGCGCGGCATTGAAGGGTTCAGGGTCCGGACCCCTTGATGCGTCGATGGTGGTGGTGACATCAGATGTCGCCCCCGTCTCTCAGGTTTCCTCGGGGCCTGTGCTTTTCGGCGTCTCGAGTGAGCGACCTTGCCTCTTGTCGCGCTCCGCGGTCGCTTCCGACCCTTCAGAAATCCCGGTTCCTGCCGAACTCCGAGATAGAGAGAGCCATTGCCAATGGGTTGCCCTGTCGCACGAACGGGCCTTCCAAGCGTCGCTCCCCGGCTTGGTCCAGAGGCGCGGGCGCTGATGCAGGTACCCTGCACTGATCTCAGAATATACAGTAGGAAGACGGGACAACCTACTGGTTTAAAACCGCAGTCAGATTCGTGGAGGCTGCCGGAATGTCGCGGATCAGGGTGTGAAGAGGACGCTGCATCTGCTCGTGGTTTGCGTCGGCCTGGGGGTCGTACCTCTGCTCGGGGCCGGCACGATGCCGGGCCTTCCGCTCGCTGTGTCTCCTGCGAATCCCGGGTTGCCGGAACGCCGTGCGGAGGGGTCGCCGGCCTCCGGAAAGGCCGCGTTGCCGAAGGTCCCCGCTGCGTCGGACGAGGCCCCGAGGCAGGCCCGCCTGGGTACGCAGAAACTCGCCTACCAGAGCCTGATCCACCGGGACCGGGATCGGCCCGGTGCGGTAGCCGAGTGGCGTCCTGCGCAAAAGACGGATGTGCGCGGGTTTGTCTTTCACCCGCAGATGCAGGAGGTCTCGGGGAACGCGGTTCAGGAGTCCGACCTGGAGCACCAGCTGCTCGGCGTTGTGGCAGCGCATGCGGTACCCATTGGAGGCAGCGGCAGACTGAAACTGACTGGTGGCTGGGTCGCCGGTAACGAGGTCGCGAAGCGGCCGGATACCGGTGCGGAGGCGTTGAGCAGGAGCGCCTGGTCACTCGGTGCGGATGCCAGTCTGCAGGACGGCCGGCTTCGGGTCTCAGTTGAACGGGCGGGCTCGGAACGGATCGAGGGCAGGGCAGGGGCCATCGGGGACGGACGGGCGGCGGCCCGCAGGCTCGGTGCCGAGTGGAAACCGGATGCATCCGGGGGCTCGAAGTGGCATGCCAAGGCCGAATACAGCTGGGTGGGACCGGAGTTTGACAGCGCTGCGAACACCGCGCTCATAACGGACCGCGAAAGACTGGGTGGCGAGGGCGGGCTGGAGATCGACGCGTGGCAGATCGCCCTCTCTGCCTACCGCGAGCGCGACAACGTGGCCGGTGATCGACGGGG
>JAGTVE010000139.1 GCA_018224485.1 Thioalkalivibrio sp.
TCCGTCCTCGCGATGACGGATGCGCCAGCGCTTCCCTGGTGGGTCTCACAAGGCCCCCGTCTCCACCAGCAGCCGGTGGATGCGCTCGGCAACGTACCGGTAGCCATCGCCGTTCGGGTGGATCGGGTCGGCCTTCATCGCGTCGCGCGCAAGGACGTGCGCGAGCGCCCCGTCCTCGACAGGGATCCGCAGCTGTCGGCCGATCTCGGCGTACAGCGGGTCGCTGCGCAGCCGCAGCAGGGTGGGCGCGGGCACCGCGACCAGGAGCACGTCGATGCCGCGGCCCCGGGCGAGATCGATCATGGTCTCGAGATTCGCGCGGGTCTCTTCGGTGTGCATCCGCCGCAACAGGTCGTTGCCCCCGTGCGTGAGGATCAGTAGGTCGGGGCGGTGTTCCTCCAGCAGGCTCGGGAGGCGGGCCACGCCGCCGCGCGAGAGTTCTCCAGGGATCCCGGCGTTGATCACCCGCCGTCCGCTCAGGGCCTCGAGGCGGGACGGGTAGGAGGCCCCCGGCGCGGCGCCGGTGCCGGCGGTGAGGCTGTCTCCGAAGGCCAGAATCACCGCGTCGGGCGCGAGCGGACCGAGCGTCTCGGGTTGCGGCGAGCAGGCGGCGGCCAGGAGCAGTGCGGCCGCCATCCCGATGATCCGTGCAGTGCTCCAGTGCCCGTGATCCTGCGCCCGGGAGGGTGCCTTCGATCCGTTCATCTCGATCCCTTACGCGTTGCTCGACGACCGGTTTGGCAGCCTGCAGCCGCCGGGGTTCGGTGTCCGGGCCGGGAGACGCGGTCCGGGGCCGGCGGCGCGCCGGCGATCCGGGCAGGGCCGCGGAATTGACCGCCGCGTGCCGTCATGGCAGTTTGACGGGCCATGATCCGGGGACCTGCGCCGGCTGGCAGGCCCGACCCGCCAACCGATGCCCTGGCATTTTCACACCCTCCACCTGCAAAGGAATCCACGAATGAAGCTTCGCAGTCTTGCCATTGCCGCCGCCGTTGTCCTTCCGCTGAGCGCCCTCGCCGTCGAACCGAACATCCAGCCGGGTGAGTGGGAACTCAACTCCGTGACCACCTTCCCCGGAACCCCGATGCCCGAGCAGACGGAATCCTCGCGCGAGTGCGTGACCGCAGAGGACCTGGCCGAGGGCCTCGCATTCGACGTGGACGTCGAGGGTTGCGAGATCACGGACATGGACCTGCGCGAAGAGGGCATGAGCTACTCGATGAGCTGCCAGGACGACGAGGGGTTCGAGATGACCATGGATGCCGAGCTTCTCTTCATGGGCGACCAGACCGAGGGCACGATGGAGGCCAATATGCTTACGCCCATGGGACCGATGGAGATGCAGATGGAACTCGAGGGCCGCCGCATCGGCGACTGCTGAGCCCGCATCGGGAGGGGGCGGCAAACGGCCCCCGCTCGGCTCCCGCGCCCGTCACTTCCGTTCGAGCGGCTCGAGCAGCAGGGGATCCCCGACGCGGATCAGGCCCCCGCTAAGCACGCGCAGGCAGACCCCGCTGTTCCTCCCCAGCGCCTTGGCCATGTTGTCCCCGGTGACCTGGTTGATGTAGCCGCAGGGCGGCCGGGGCTTCAGGTACTCGAAGCCGGCCCCGCCGATCCGGAAGCGCCGGCCCTCCAGATCCCGGGTACGGATGCCGGAAACGACGAGATTGCGCCGGTGTTGCCCGCGGTCCACCGCCACGGGGAGACGCCGCTGCGTGCGCAGCAGATCGTGCTCCGAGATCAGGGTGACCTCGCAGCTCTCCACCGGGTGCCAGTGCCCGGTTGCCAGGCAGTAACGGTCACCGGCGAGACCCTTGCCCGCGATGGCCTGCACCGACGCGGGCGAGCGCATCGGTTCCCCGGCCGCGGGGCTGGTGAATATCGCGGCCAGGCGGGGCGCGGGCGCGGCCCCGCCGATCCTCCGCAGCAGCGAGGTCCAGGCCATCAGTACCGGTAGCCGAAGGTCTCCTCGAAACGTGCCGCGAAGCCCTCCGCGTCGAAGCGGTGGTTCTGGGTGCCGGGGCTCGCGATCTTGATCGACCCGAGCAGCGAGGCGATGCGGCCGGTGGTCTCCCAGTCCATGCCGCGCTCGAGCCCGAACAGCAGGCCGGCCCGGAAGGCATCCCCACAGCCGGTGGGATCGACGACCGCTTCCGGCGTCACTACCGGGATATCGATGCGGCGGCCGCCGGTGTAGATCTGCGATCCCTCGCCGCCACGCGTCACGATCATCGCCTCCACCCGTTCCGCCATCTGCTCGAGGCTCAGGCCGGTGCGCTCGGCGGTCAGCTGGGCCTCATAGTCATTGAACGCGGCGTAGGTCGACTGCTCGAGAAACCGGTTGAGCTCCTCGGCGTTGAACAGCGGCAGGCCCTGGCCGACGTCGAAGATGAACGGCATACCCGCCTGCTCGAACTGCTCGGCGTGCTCGATCATGCCGTCGCGGCCGTCCGGTGCCACGATACCGATGCGGATGCCGAGGCTTGCCGCCTCATCCACCCGGTTGTAATGCGAGAAATTCATCGCCCCCGGATGGAAGGCGGTGATCTGGTTGTCGTCCTGATCGGTGGTGATGAAGGCCTGACCGGTAAAGCTGCCCTCCACCGTGCGCACGTGGCGGGAATCGATGCCCTGCTGTCCCAGCCACTCGGCGTAGATGCCGAAGTCGGAGCCCACGGTGGCCATCGGTACCGGGTCGCCGCCGAGAAGTCTCAGGTTATAGGCCATGTTGCCCGCGCAGCCGCCGAACTCCCGGCGCATCTCGGGAACCAGGAACGAGACGTTCAGGATATGCACCTTGTCGGGCAGGATGTGATTCCGGAACCGGTCGGGAAAGACCATGATGGTGTCGAAGGCGAGGGAGCCGCAGATCAGGGCGGGCATAGACATTCCTTTGATTGAACGTGGAAAACAACGGCGTTACGGCCGTCTGAGCCGGGCGCCAAGGTGTGCATAGCCTAAGGATTTGCCCGCTTGGTCACAAATCGCGAGGTCGGTTTGTGGTCTCGTCCGCCGCGGCCTACCCTTTCCGGGAAGGCTCCGGGCCATGAGACTACGTCGGCGCGCCGGAACGAGAGACAAGGGATTGAGCGCATGGCCCACTAGGGAGACAAGCATGGCGATGATCGAACTCGGCCCCGGCCTGCGGATTCCCGAGGAGGCCCTCGAATTCCGCTACAAGCGTTCGACAGGGCCGGGTGGCCAGCACGTGAACCGCACCGAAAGCGCGGTCGAACTGCGTCTGAGTCTCGAGTCCGCATCGCTGCCGCTGCCGCTGCCGGTGCTGGAGCGTTTGCGCCGGATTGCGCGCAGGCGTATCTCCCGGGAGGACGTGCTGATCATTCACGCGCAGCGCTTCCGCAGCCAGGAGCGTAATCGCGAAGACGCCCTCGCGCGTCTCGCGGACCTGCTCCAGGGGGCGATGCGACCGCCGGCCCCGCGGATTGCCACGCGCCCGACCCGTGCGTCGCGCGAGCGCCGTCTCGCGCAGAAGAAGCGCCTCGGCGAGCGCAAGCGCGGCCGCGGGAGGCTGCGACCGCCCGAGGACCACTGACCCACCGGGAGATGTCATGAAGAAGCCGTCACTGATCATCCTGCTGCTGGTGCTCGCGCTGGCGGTCCTGAGCCTTCAGTTCTCCGGGCCGGATTCCTGGCTCGGACCTGCCGAACAGGCTCCGGTGGAGGCGGTCGATCCGAACGACGCAGCCCTGGTGGTGCCCAATGTGACGGTTCGCGACCTGGATGGTCGTGTCGCCTGGCGGGGCGATGTGAACCTGGCACCGGAACTCGCGCGCATCGCCGCGGGAGAGCGCGATCCGCACCGCAATGATGGCGGGGTCTTCCACAACCGCGAGGGGCTGCTGCCCGAGCGGCCCCGGGGCCACTACCGGGAGTACGTGGTCCGAACCCCGGACATCTCCCACGCCGGGCCGCAGCGGCTCGTGATCGGTGCCGACGGGGAGGTCTACTACACCCACGACCACTACCAGAGCTTCCGGAGGATACGCTGATGACCCGGGATCGCGTCCGCTCGGGTATCTGGGAGTGGCTGGAGCTGTCCGATCCGGTGCTGCGGCTGGACGCGGACACGGTGATCGACGAGGTGCTGGTGGTGCTCGAGGAGTGCGGGCTCGATGCCCGCACCGTGCCGGTGCAGACCCTTTCCGGCAAGGCCGGATTGCTCGAGGCGCTGCACCGCACCCTGGAGCTCGACGAGTGGTTCGGCTTCAACTGGGACGCGCTGGAGGAGGCGCTGCACGGGCCGGAGGCGACGGAGGCCCCGGAGCGCGTGCTGGTCTGCACCGGCTTCGGCGGCTTCGAGTCGCGCGCGCCGGAGGA
>JAGTVE010000140.1 GCA_018224485.1 Thioalkalivibrio sp.
CCGTTCCGCGATCCAGCCGTTTTGTGCCGCGGCCTTCAGCATCGCGTATTCGCCCGACACCTGGTAGACGAAGGTCGGGCGCCGGAAATGGTCCTTCACCCGGCGCACCACGTCGAGGTAGGGCATCCCCGGCTTGATCATCACCATGTCGGCGCCCTCGGCCAGGTCGAGCGCCACCTCGTGCAGGGCCTCGTCGCCATTGGCCGGGTCCATCTGGTAGGTCTCCTTGCCGCCGCGTCCGAGATTGCCGGCCGAGCCCACCGCATCCCGGAACGGCCCGTAGAAGCTCGAGGCGTACTTCGCGGAGTAGGCAAGGATGCGCACGTGGACGTGGTCGTCCGTCTCCAGTGCCTGCCGGATCGCGCCGATGCGTCCGTCCATCATGTCCGAGGGCGCGACCACGTCGGCACCCGCCTCGGCGTGGGAGCGTGCCTGGCGCACCAGGGCCTCGACCGTGACGTCGTTCAACACGTAACCCTCGTCGTCGACGATCCCGTCCTGGCCGTGAGTGGTGAACGGGTCGAGCGCAACGTCGGTGATCACGCCGAGTTCGGGGAGGGCCGCCTTCAGCGCGCGCACCGCACGCTGCGCCAGCCCTTCGGGATTCCAGGCCTCGGCGGCGTCCAGGCTCTTCTTCCCGGGGGGCACGACCGGAAACAGCGCCAGGGCCGGGATGCCGAGCTCCGCGCAGGCCTGCGCCACGTGCAGCAGCTCGTCGATGCTCATCCGCTCCACCCCGGGCATCGAGGCCACCGGCTCGCGCTGCCCCTCTCCCTCGCGGACGAAGACGGGGTAGATCAGGTCGTCGGCGGTCAGCCGATGCTCGCGCATCAGGCGCCGGGAGAAGGCATCGCGGCGCATGCGTCGGGGACGCGCCGCGGGAAAGCTGCCGGTGGTATCGCTCATGATCCGGGCTCTTCGTTGATCCAGTCGCGGGGTTTCAGGTAGCGCTCGTACAGCCGCGCCTCGGGAGAACCGGGTTCCGGGCTCCAGTTGTATTCCCAGCGCACCAGTGGCGGCAGAGACATCAGGATGGACTCGGTACGGCCCCCGGACTGCAGTCCGAACAGGGTACCCCGGTCGTAGACCAGATTGAACTCCACGTAACGCCCGCGGCGGTAGAGCTGGAACTGCCGCTCGCGTTCGCCATAGGGCGTATCCCTGCGCCTCTGCACGATCGGGCCATAGGCCTCCAGGTAGTGCTCGGCGACACTGCGCATGTACCCGAAGCAGTGATCGAAGCCGCCGTCGTTCAGGTCATCGAAGAACAGCCCGCCAATGCCGCGCGTCTCGTTGCGGTGTTTCAGGAAGAAGTATTCGTCGCACCACCGCTTGTGTCTCGCGTAGAGGTCCGGTCCGAAGGGCCGGCAGGCGGCCTCGGCGGTCCGGTGCCAGTGCACGCAGTCCTCGTCGAAGCCATAGTAGGGTGTCAGGTCGAAGCCGCCGCCGAACCACCAGATCGGCGGCTCGCCCTCCCTCTCCGCAACGAACACCCGGACGTTCGCGTGCGAGGTCGGCGCGTAGGGGTTCAGCGGATGGATCACCAGCGACACGCCGGCAGCCTGAAACGAGCGGCCGGCAAGTTCGGGGCGATGGGCGGTGGCCGAGGCCGGCAGGCCGGGGCCCATTACGTGCGAGAAGTTGACGCCGGCCTGCTCGAAGACGGCCCCCTCGCGCAGCACCCGCGAACGCCCGCCGCCACCCGCCTCGCGGGTCCAGGCATCCTCGCGGAAGCGGGCGTCGCCGTCGAGAGACTCGAGGCCGGAGCAGATCCGGTCCTGCAGGGCCTCGAGGTAGTCCAGCACGGGCTCGATGCGAAAGTCTTCGCTCATGGCCAGGTCCCTCTTTGCGGCGGGCTAGCGTGCCGCCGGGCCGCCCCGGATCCAGGCGCCGGTCACCATGTCCCGGATGCTGCTCGGGGCCGCCGCTTCGCCGCACGGCTTGTCGAGGATGCCATCCAGGCGTCCCTGGAAGTGCCGCCGCACGCACCCGGTGTCGCGGCAGGGCGGTTCACCCGACCGGTTCGCGCTGGTGGAGACCAGGGCGGAGCCGGCCGCGGCGCACAGGGCGCGCACTGCGGGGTGGGCGGTCACCCGGACCGCAAGCCGGGTGTGGCGGCCGCGCAGCCAGCCCGGACAGGCCGGGCGGGCCGGCCAGAGCCAGGTGTGCGGGCCGGGCCAGGAGGCCTCGGCCAGCGCCTGCATCGCCTCTGGCACGGGTTCCAGCCAGTGGGCCACGCGCGACAGGTCGTCGGTGATCACGATCACGCCCTTCCCCACGTCACGGTCCTTGATCTCCAGCAGCCGTTCGAAGGCAGCGGCATCCGCAGGCTGGCACCCAAGTCCGAACACGGCCTCGGTGGGGTAGGCGATCACCCCGCCGTTGCGGACCATTGCCGCGACCGCCTCGATGTCGGCGGCGACCAGGGTCTCGCGCCCGGGTCCAGCGGGAACAGGCATCGGATCCGTGACGGTCTGCGCGGCCGCGGCCGCGTCAGGTGCCACCTGGCGCGCCCGGGCGGGGACCCGTACGGCCGGATCCACCGGTATCGCGTTTTGAGCCCTTTGCGGTCTTCGACGCGGCCGGTTTCTTCGCCGCCGCCCGCTTCTTGCCGCCGGTGGCCGCCTTCGCGGTGGCGGAGCGGGATGCAGCGGGCTTCTTCGTACCGTTGGACTTCCCGGCCGCCGCCTCCTTCCGGGGCGCGCTCTTCGCCGATGCCTTTGCCGTCTTGCCGCCGCGCCGGCCGCGGCGCTCGGGGGCGGCCGCCAGCAGTTCCCGGCACTCCTCCAGCGTCAGGCTGGCCGGCTCCCGGTCCTTCGGTATCTTCGCGTTCTTACTGCCATCGGTGATGTAGGGCCCGTAGCGGCCGTTGAGGACCTCGATTCCTTCTTCCGGAAAGGACCTGATGTGCTTCTGGGCATCCAGGGCCTTCTTCTCGGCGATGATCTCCAGGGCCCGCGGCAGTTCGATGGTCCAGACGTCGTCGTCGGGCCCCAGGGATGCGAACTTCCGGCCGTACTTCACATACGGGCCGAAGCGGCCGACGTTGACCAGAACCGGCTCACCCTCTCCGGTCTCGCCCAGATCCCTCGGCAGCCTGAACAGCGCGAGGGCCTCCTCCAGCGTGACCTGGTCCATCTTCTGCCCAGGCAGAAGCCCCGCGAACCGCGGTTTTTCCTCGTCGTCCTTGGTGCCGATCTGGACGATGGGTCCGAAGCGGCCCAGGCGCACGCTCACCGGGCGCCCGCTCTTCGGGTCGGCGCCCAGATCGCGCGACTGTACTGCCTCGGCACGGCTCACGCTTGCCGCCTTGTCCTCGACCTGCTCACGGAAGTCCGTCCAGAAGTGCTCGAGGACCGGGATCCACTCCTTCTCCCCCCGGGCGATCTCGTCCAGCTCGTCCTCCAGCTTCGCCGTGAAGTCGTAGTCGACGTAGCGGCTGAAGTGCTGGGTCAGGAAGGTGTTCACGATCCGGCCGATGTCGGTGGGCAGGAAGCGCTTGCCGTCCATCTCCACGTACTCGCGCGACTGCAGCGTGGAGATGATGCTGGCGTAGGTCGACGGCCGGCCGATGCCGTATTCCTCCAGCGTCTTGACCAGGCTCGCCTCGGTATAGCGCGGCGGCGGTTCCGTGAAGTGCTGGTCCGCGTTGATGTCGAGCAGGTCCACGACCATGCCCTCGGTCAACTCGGGCAGGCGCCGTTCCTCGTCTTCCCGGCTGGCCTCGTCGCGGCCCTCCTGGTAGACGGCGATGAAGCCGGCGTGACGCAGCGTGGACCCGGTGGCCCGGAAGCGGTGCGAGCTGTCGCCCGGCACGAGGTCGGCCGCAACGGTGTCGAAGGTCGCGTGGACCATCTGGCAGGCGACGGTGCGCTTCCAGATCAGTTCGTAGAGCCGGGCCTGGTCCGAGCTCATGCGGTCACGGACCTCGTCCGGCAGCCGCCGCACCGAGGTCGGGCGGATCGCCTCGTGCGCCTCCTGCGCGTTCTTCGACTTGGTCTTGTACTGGCGCGGGCTCGACGGGAGGTTGTCCGCGCCGTAACGCTCCTCGATCAGGCCCCGGATCTCGGCGATGGCCTCGCCGGCGAGGGTCACCGAGTCCGTGCGCATGTAGGTGATCAGGCCGATCGCGCCGCTGCCGAGGTCGATGCCCTCGTAGAGCTGCTGGGCGATGCGCATCGTGCGGCTGGCGGTGAAGCCGAGCTTGCGCGAGGCCTCCTGCTGGAGGGTCGAGGTGGTGAAGGGAGCGGCCGGGTTGCGCTTGCGCTGCTTCTTCTCCACCGAATCGACGCGCAGGCGCCCCTCCGCAACCTGCAGCAGCCGGTTCCGGGCATCGTGCGCGAGCGTGTCGGAGTTCAGGTCGAACTGGTCGAGCTTGTGCCCGTCGAGATGGGTGAGCCGCGCGGTGAAGGGCTGTTCCTCGCGCCGCACCTGCGCATCGATGGTCCAGTATTCCCGCGCGACGAAGCGCTCGATCTCGTCCTCGCGCTCGCAGATCATCCGCAGTGCCGGGCTCTGCACCCGCCCTGCGGACAGGCCCCGCTTGATCTTGCGCCACAGCAGGGGCGAGAGGTTGAAGCCGACCAGATAGTCGAGCGCACGGCGTGCCTGCTGCGCGTTGATCAGGTCGGTGGAGAGGGTGCGCGGGTTGGCAACCGCCTCCTTGATCGCGCGCTGGGTGATCTCGTGGAAGACCACGCGCTTTACCGGCCGGTCACCGAGCAGCCCGCGCTCGCGGAGGATCTCCAACAGGTGCCAGGAGATGGCCTCGCCCTCCCGGTCGGGGTCAGTTGCGAGGATCAGCGTGTCTGCCGACTTCAGGGCCCGGGCGATCGACTGGACCTGGCGCTCGTTGCGCTCGATCACCTCGTAGCTCATCCGGAACCCGGCATCCGGATCGACCGCACCCTCCTTCGGCCTCAGGTCGCGCACGTGTCCGTAGGACGCGAGCACAGTGAAGTCCGGCCCGAGGTACTTGCCGATGGTCTTGGCCTTTGCAGGCGATTCCACAATAACGAGATTCTTGCTCATGTCGCTCGGGACCACTCCGTCTGCGCCCGGGTTCCAACAAGATGCGTCCGCGCAGAACTGCCGAAGTCCTCACCGACAGGCCGCAGGCGGGAAGTCGGGTCAGGAAGGCGGCGGATGCAGGGCTGGGTTAAGGGTCTTCAGTGAAGGTATTCGGTCAGCGCCGGTACGCTCTCCGCCATCACCACCTCCTCGAGACGCGAGTAGGCGATGTTGTCGTCGGGCTGGTTGAACAGCACCATCAGGACGACCCATTTCAACTGGTACAGGTCGATCTCGTCCGCGTCGAGTTCCATCACGCGGTCGATCACCAGCTCCCGGGTCCCGGCGGTCAGCAACCCGTTCTGCTCCAGGAACACGAGGAAGCCCCGCGCCTCGAGATTGAGCCGATGCTGCTCCTCGAAGGTGTAGACCCGCTGCGCGGCCTCGGACCCGAGGCGCTCGGCCACCGGCTCCTCGCTGACCAGGCGGTCCAGCCATCCCAGCGCCTGATCGATCTCGGCAGACGGAAAGCCCGCCTCGTGCAGGCGTGCCTGGAGGTCCTGCCGATCCGGTTCGCTGTCCGAGTCGTCGTCCATGTAGTGGTCGAACAGGTACATCAGCACGTCCAGCACGTCTTCTTTCATGTCGTGTGCGGTCCTGCATCGAGGCGCTGGTAGCGCCCGTGGCTGAGTGAGGCCACGCGGCCGTTGAGTTCCATCAAAACCAGAATGGAGGAAAGCGTCTCCACGGTCAATCCGGTGCGCTGCAGCAATTCCTCGAGACTCACGGGATCGAATCCCATCAGTGCCAGTACCCGCTCATGCTCGGGATCGAGGGTGCCGGCGTCGTCGGGGGGCGGTTCCGGACCGCCGGACCGCCCGCCAACGCCGAGCCACTCGGCGAGATCCTCGAGGATGTCGTCGGGCGATTCCACCAGCTGCGCCCCTTCCTGGATCAGCCGGTGGCAGCCCCGGCTCACGGGGCTCAGGATCGACCCCGGTACGGCGTAGACGGAACGGCCCTGTTCGGCGGCGAGGCGCGCGGTGATCAGGGAACCGCTCCGCAGCGCGGCCTCCACCACCAGGGTGCCGAGGGCCAGTCCGCTGATCACCCGGTTGCGCTGGGGGAAATGGCTGGAGCGGGCCGCGGTGCCCACCGGCCACAGGGCAACCATCAGACCCTGGTCCACTACACGGTGCGCGAGGCGGCGGTGTGCCGACGGATAGACCCGATCCGGGCCGGTCGCCACCACGGCCACGGTGCTGCCTCCCGGTCCGGACAGCGCGCCCTTGTGGGCAGCCGCGTCGATGCCGCGGGCGAGGCCGCTGGTCACGGTCAGACCCGCCGAGGTGAGCGATCGAGCGAAGCGCTCGGCGGTGCGCAGCCCCTGGGGCGTCGCCTCGCGGCTGCCCACGACCGCGATCTGCGGCCGCCGCAGCATCGCGGGATCCCCGACCAGGTACAGGGCCGGCGGCGGATCGGGCAGCTGGGCCAGCAGGGGCGGGTAATCCGGGTCGTCCCGGGTCAGGATGCCGTGCCGGGGGTCGCTCTCCAGCCATTTCAGGTCGGCGTCGACACCGGCCTCGCGGACGGCGACGTCACCGCCCTCGCACGGGGTGCCGCCGGCGCCGGCCGCTGCCCAGGCCCGGGCGTCGGCCTGCAGTGCGGCGCCCGGGGTTCCGAAGGCCTCAAGCAGACGGGCGACACGCCGCGGGCCGAGTCCCGGCGTGTGCAGCAGGCGGAGCCAGTCGCGCAGCCGTTCCCTCGGCGCCTCGTTTGCCGGATCAGGGGTGTCGGGTCTTGAACCCTTCACGGATGGGTCGCGTCGACTCGATGATCAGCCCGTAGGCCACCTTCTCGAAGGTCCGGAACACCATCAGCGTACCGACCTCCTCCTCGGGCAGTTGCACCACGTCGTTGCGCCCCTCGCTGACGGGATCGACGGCGGTACGCCCCGCTTCCCACACTGCGAAGACCTGACCGTCCCGGACGCCTTCGCGCTCACCCCGATTGATCACCGCGGCCTGGTACGTGCCGATCTGGCTGATCGCGTCGAACAGCAGGATCACCTCGCCCTCGAGTCCCGGAGGCGGGTTGCTGATGTCGAACAGCAGGTCCGGGTCCTCGTCGAAGCCGATCAGGCGGTCGCCGCGCAGCGCCTCGCGTTCGCCGACGCTGATCAACGCGGTCGCGATCTCGCCGCCCCGAAGGATCTCGGCCTGGCCGACGGGGATGGTTGCCACCCCCAGTTCCTCTTCGGTCTCGGGATCCACCAGCATCCGGTCCCTGCGGACCAGCTGATACAGGTCGTACTGCTCGGCATCCGGGGCGTTGCGCACGTAGACCTCGTCGCCGGGGCCAAACAGTACACGCGTGTCCCGGGCGGCCACGATGTAGGGAGCCTGCTCGAGTGTCTCCTCGTCGACCACGCGCGCGCGGAACATAAACGGCTGCAGCGCGGCGATCGGGAAGGGCTCCTCCTCGAGTGCCTCGATGCGCACGCGCGGACCGACGTCCACCATCACGCGCGGCCGGTCATCGATGAAGTGGATGCTCAGCACGTCACCGGGGTAGATCAGGTGCGGGTTGCGCACCTCGGGGTTGACCAGCCAGATCTCCGACCAGTACCAGGGATCGCGCAGGAAGACGTTGGCGATGCTCCACAGCGTATCGCCCTCCTGGACCACGTATTGCTCCGGCGCTGTCGGGCGGAGTACCGGTTCCGGTGCGGATTCCGGCTCAGGTGCCGCCATCGGCTCGGGAGCCGGCTCCGGTTCCGGAGCCGCGGGTTCGGGAGCGGTCGCACAGGCGACCAGCCCCAGCGCCAACAGGACAACAACGGCCGTCTGGCGCACGCGTGCTGCAGCCCTTGCATCGAACATCGTTTTCCCCCTGTTCATGTCCCCGCGACGTCCGCCCGGTGCATTCGGTCGCCGTGACCGCTCGCCATTCCGGGCGAATTCCTGCCGGCCGCCGCTGTCTCATCACTCGACCGGGCATCTGCATCGCAGTGTCCGTGCCGGTTTGCGGTTCTATCGTAAAATGAACCGCTGACCCAATATACTGCAAATCAGGTGCAGCGGCGGTGCGGCGCCCCGTTAACCTGAAGATCGCGCCCAGCGCACTCGCGATTCCCGTTCCCGCCGGCGGACGAGAGCCGAAGAGAGGGGACGATCACGCGATCCGCGACCGACCTTCATTACCTGGGTCGGCCTGTATCGTCAGTATCTTTAGAAGTTAGCAGAAAAACGTTGCCGGCACAGTACAAAAGATCGAGGTCTTATCGATGGCACTTAGAGAAATCCTTCACTTTCCGGACCCGCGGCTGCGCCTGCGCGCGGATCCGGTGGACCAGGTGGACGATTCCGTGCGGCAACTGGTCGACGACATGTTCGAGACCATGTACGCGGCCCCGGGCATCGGCCTTGCGGCCACGCAGATCAACGTGCAGAAGCGGATCCTGGTCGCGGACGTGTCGGAGGACCAGACCCGGCCCAACTGCCTGATCAACCCGGAGATCGTCAGCCGCGAGGGGGAGGAGGAGATGGACGAGGGCTGCCTCTCCGTTCCCGGCTTCTACGAGACCGTACGCCGGGCCGAGCGCATCCGCGTGCGTGCGCAGAACCGTGACGGCCAGTACTTCGAAACGGACGTCGACGGTCTGCTCGCGGTCTGCATCCAGCACGAGATCGATCACCTCGACGGCAAGCTCTTCGTCGACTATCTCTCCACCCTGAAGCGCAATCGCATCCGCAAGAAGCTGGAGAAGCAGGCGGCCAGAGCGCCGTCCGCCAGCCCGGCCCTGGCCGGCTCCGCCGCCGGCCGTTGATGGCCGGCGACCGGCGCATCGTCTATGCCGGAACCCCGGAATTCGCGGTTCCCGCGCTCGAGGCCCTGATTGCATCGGGACAGACTCCCGTCGCGGTGTACACGCAGCCGGATCGTCCGGCCGGGCGGGGCCGCAGGCTGAGCCCGAGCCCGGTGAAACGGGTCGCGCAGGCCGCGGGAATCCCGGTGCTGCAGCCGGTATCGCTGAAGTCCGACCAGGCCCACGAGGAACTCCGGCAGCTGGAACCGGACCTCGTGGTCGTCGCCGCTTACGGGCTCATCCTGCCGCGCGCGGTGCTGTCGATCCCTTCTTCCGGCTGCCTGAACATCCACGCCTCGCTGCTGCCGCGCTGGCGCGGCGCCGCCCCGGTGCAGCGGGCGATCCTGGCGGGGGACAGTGAGACCGGCGTATGTCTGATGCGTATGGAGGCGGGCCTGGACACCGGCCCCGTCTACGCCTGCGAGCGTCTGCCCCTGGACGACCGGACGATCGCCCCCGAGGTGACCGCGCGGCTTGCCGCGATGGGCGCGGCACTGCTGATGGAACGTCTGGACGCGATCCTGAGTGGCAGCCTGCAGCCATGGCCGCAGCCGGAATCCGGAGTGCTTTACGCTCACAAGGTCGAAAAGTCGGAGTCCTGGGTGGACTGGAGCGAGCCGGCGGCCCGGATCGCCCGCCGCGTGCGTGCCTTCCAGCCCTGGCCGATCGCGCAGACACGTCTCGGTGACCGTGTGCTGCGCATCCACCGGGCAGACGTGCCGGGGCCGGCCGAAGGATCTTCAGCGCCCCCGGGCACGCTTGTCGCGACCGGGCCGGACGGCGTCGATGTGGCGACGGGCGCTGGCCTGTTGCGTCTGCTGACGGTGCAGCTCCCGGGGCGCAGGCCGATCCCCGCCAGCGCCTGGGCGCGGGCCGAGGACCTTCCCGGCCGCCGTCTCGGGGGCGATGGATGACCGGCGGGCAGACCGGCTGGATACCGCGCCGGCAGTGCCTCGCGGCCCTGAGCCGGGTGCTCCTGAAGGGGGAGTCACTGACCACGGCGCTGGCCGAAGAGACGCGCGATCTGCCGTCGCGCGAGGCGGCCTGGAGCCGCGCGCTGGCCTATGCGGCGATGCGCTGGTATATCCGCCTCGAGGCCATGGTCGACGCGATGCTGGACCGGCCGCTGAAGCCGCGTGACGCGGTGATCCGCGTGCTCTTGTGCCAGGGTCTGGCCGAGATCTTTCACTTCGGCACGCCCGATCACGCCGCGGTGCGGGAGACGGCGGAGCTGGCCCGGACCGTGCAGCGTCCGGGTGCCGTTGGCCTGGTGAACGCGCTGCTGCGGCGCGCGCTGCGCGAACGCGAGCAGCTTGCGGCGGTTATGGACCGCAATGCGGCGACGCGCTATGCGTGTCCGTCGTGGCTGATCAAGGGCATCCGGGACGCCTTCCCCGACCAGTGGGAGTCCGTGCTGCAGGCCTCCACCGAACCCGCCCCGATGACCCTTCGCGTCAACCTCGCCCGGAGTTCCCGGGAGGATCTGGCGGCGCGTCTGGAGGAGGGGGGCCTCGCCGCTGAACCACACCCGCTGGTGCCCTCCGCGCTGACGTTGGCTGCAGCGGTGGATGTGCAGGATCTGCCCGGATTCGCCGAGGGCCTGGTCTCGGTGCAGGACGCGGCGGCCCAGTGGGCGGCCCTGCTGCTGGCACCGCAGCCCGAAGATCGGGTGCTGGATGCCTGCGCGGCGCCTGGAGGCAAGACCGGCCACCTGCTGGAGTGCGCGGGCGGCGAGCTGGATCTGCTCGCACTGGACGTGGACGGCGGCCGCCTGGGACGGGTCCGGGAAAACCTGCGCAGGCTGCATTACCATGCCCGTCTGGCGGTTGGCGATCTGTCCGATCCGGAGGCCTGGTGGGACGGGCGGCCCTTTGATGCGATCCTGCTCGATGTCCCGTGTTCGGCAACCGGCGTGATCCGTCGGCACCCGGACATCAAGCTGCTCCGGCGCCAGGGCGACATCCCGGATCTGGCGGTCCGCCAGCGGGAACTGCTGACTGCCGCGTGGGGCCTGCTGCGGCCCGGCGGGCGGCTGCTGTACGCCACCTGTTCACTGCTGCGCGCGGAGAACGAGGCGGTGGTGGCCGCCTGGCTCGGGGACAATCCGGACGCGCAGGTCTGCGATCCGGGCTTCCCGGGCGGAATCGACCGCGAGGTGGGACGGGCCATTGCCCTGGGCACCCGGGACATGGACGGCTTCTACTATGCACTGCTGGAACACGAGGGCTGACCGGATGCGACGCCTGCTCGCGGGACTGCTCGGCTGGATGCTACTGATCCCCTCGGTGACAATGGCAACCGAGATCCGGGACGCCGATCACGTCTGGCAGGACCACGACAGGCTGCTGGTGCGCATGTACCTGGACATGGAGCTCCCCGGCGTGGTCCTCGACGCGCTTGAGAACGGGGTGCGCGTGGATTTCATCTCCGAGGCCCGTCTCGACTACCGGCGCTGGCTCATCGGCGAACGCACCGTGGCGGCGCAGACCCGCTCGGTGCGTATCGAGTACTACGAACTGAGTCGCCACTACGTGGTCACGGATCACCAACGCCAGCAGACCGATCTCGCACCGACTCTCGGTGATGCGCTGGAGATCCTGGCCCGGCGCCTCGGGCGGATGGTGCTGGACGTGAACCGGGATTCGCTGCGTCCCGGGCGCGACTACAGGCTGGCGACGCGGATCCAGCTGGATCACTCGGCCCTGCCGCTGCCTCTGCAGTGGGACGCGCGGCTGCGCAGCGCGTACGTGACACGACTGGGGTGGTATCGGTGGTCCTTGGACTGAGACGTTTCCCCTGGGGCCTGCTGGGCATGGTCCTGCTGTTCCTGCTGCTGCTGGCCTCGCTGGTCCTGATGGGCGACGCGGCCCAGAATTCCGCGCGGTTCGAGCAGCTCTTCCTGTGGCTGCTGGCCTTTCACGGCCTGGTCCTGGTGGCGCTCGGGATACGGATCATCTACCAGTTCTCGCGCCTGATCGTGCAGTACCGCGACGGCGTGCCCGGGAGCCGCCTGACGCTGCGGCTGGTGGCCGGTTTCATGCTGGTCGCGGTGCTGCCGGTGACGGTGGTCTACTACTTCTCCTTCAAGTTCCTGAACGAGGGCGTGGATTCATGGTTCGACGTGCGGGTCGAGGGTGCGCTGGAGGACGCACTGGAGTTGTCCCGCTCGTCGCTCGATCTGCGTGTCCGGCAGCTGGCGCGGGAGACGCAGGACGTCATGGGACAGCTGCAGGATGTGTCCGAGACCCTGGTGCCGCTGGCCCTGAACGATGTCCGCGCCCAGATGGGTGCGCAGGAGCTGACCCTGGTGGGCGCGAACAACCGGATCATCGCCTCCAGCACCGACAGTCCGATCCGGCGGCTGCCCTCGCCGCCAGGGTCCGACGTGCTGCTGCGCATGAGTCCCGGACAGCCCTTCACCCGGCTCGAACCGCAGGCGGACGGAAGTCTCGTGATCCGGGTGGTTGCGGCCGCCGGCGATCGCCGGCCGGGCGCCGACAGCCGTATCCTTCAGGGTATCTATCCCGTCGATCCGCGCATGAGCGCGCTGGCGGTACGGGTGCAGGACGCCTTCGTCGATTACCGGGAGTTCGCGTACCTGCGCGGGCCGATCAAGCAGGGCTTCATCTTCACGATGTCCCTGGCGCTGGCGATCTCGCTGATGGCGGCGCTCTGGGCGGGACTGCTCGTCGCCCGCCGGCTGGTGCGTCCGGTGACGGACCTGGCCGAGGGCACCCGTCTGGTCGCCTCGGGGGACTACAGCACCCGGCTCGCGGTCAGCCGGGACGACGAGCTCGGTTTCCTGGTGCGCTCGTTCAACGCGATGACGCGCACGCTGAGCGAGGCCCGCCAGGAGGCGGAGCGCAACCGCCGGCTCCTCGATGCCGAGCGCGCCTACCTCGAGAGCGTGCTGCAGCACCTGCGCTCCGGCGTGCTGGCACTCGACGGCAGCCTGCGCCTGCGCACCGCCAATGCAGCCGCCTGCCAGATCCTTGAGTGCGACCTGTGGGCCGGGCACAACCGGTTTTTGTCCGAGTACGACGGCGAGTGCACGCTGGTCTCCCAGTTCTTCGATGCGATCAGTGACGCCCTGACCCGTCGCGAGCAAGAGTGGTCGCGCGAGGTCGTGGTCTTCACGCGCACGGGCCGCAAGGTGCTGATGACCCGGGCCGTGTGGCTGCCGAATCTCGGCAACAACCGCGGGCTGCACGCGATCGTCTTCGACGACATGACGGAATTCCTGCGCGCGCAGCGCGATGCCGCCTGGGGCGAGGTGGCGCGGCGGCTCGCGCACGAGATCAAGAACCCGCTCACGCCGATCCAGCTCTCCGCCGAGCGGCTCTCACGGCGGCTGGGCAAGACCCTCGAGGGTTCCGATCGCGAGGTCCTCGACCGGGCGACCCAGACCATCGTCCAGCAGGTGGAGGCGATGAAGACCCTGGTCAACGCCTTCCGCGACTATGCCCAGGCGCCACGGCTTGCGCTGGTGCCCCTGGATCTGAACGATCTGTTGCGCGATGTCTGCGAGCTCTACGGTGGGGTGGAACACGCACGCATCGTGCTCGACCTGGAGCCGGGGCTACCCGCGATCCGGGCGGACGCCGGCCGTCTGCGGCAGCTGCTGCACAACCTGATCAAGAACGCGATGGAGGCCGTGGCGCAGCAGCCCTCGGGCGAGGTCCGTGTCGCGACACGCAGCCTCGACGACGGCAATGGCCGGCGGGTTGAACTGCGGGTGGCGGACAACGGGCCTGGCATCCGGCCGGAGTTCCTCGAGCGCATCTTCGAGCCCTACACCACGGACAAGCCGCGGGGTACCGGGCTGGGTCTGGCGGTGGCACAGAAGATCGTCGAGGAGCACGGGGGCATGATTGAATGCCATAATGAGTCGGTTGGGGGGTCCGCCGGCGGCGCCGTGTTCGTGATCCGGATTCCGGTCGATCATGGCGGTGACGACGGCGACGTCGGAGACGAAGCGGAATGAGCGTAGCGTACGTACTGGTGGTGGACGACGAGCCGGACATCCGCATGCTGCTGCGCGATGTGCTGGAGGACGAGGGCTACGAGGTGGCGCTTGCCGGCTCGGTTGCCGAGGCCAAGACGGCCCGGCGTGCCCGGCGCCCCGACCTGGTGCTGCTGGATGTCTGGATGCCGGACGGGGACGGGATCAGCCTGCTGAAGGAGTGGAGCGACGAGGACGGGCTGCCGTTCCCGGTGGTGATGATCTCCGGTCACGGCAACGTGGAGACCGCGGTCGACGCCACCCGCCTCGGCGCCTACGACTTCATCGAGAAGCCCCTGTCCATCGACAAGCTCACGATCACCTTGAGCAACGCGCTGGAGTCCGACCGGCTGCAGCGCGAGAACCAGGGGCTCCGGCGCTTCGGTGCCGCGATCGCCGAGCCGGTCGGCGACAGTGCGGTGATGAACAGCCTGCGCGACCAGGTGCAGCGCATGGCGCAGCACGACACCTGGGTCCTGATCTCCGGCGAGGCCGGCGTGGGCAAGCACACCTTCGCGCGCTACCTGCACGGGCGCAGTGCCCGCCGCGACAACCCCTTCATCGTGGTCGCGGTCGGGTCGCTGTCCGGTGAGGAATCCGTCGCCGAGCTCTTCGGCACCGAGCACGGGGAGCGGGTTCGCTTCGGGCTGCTGGAACAGGCCGCCGGAGGGGTGCTCTTCCTGGACGAGGTGGCGGAGATGGATCCGCAGACGCAGGGTCGGCTGCTCCACGCGCTGGATACGCAGCGCATCACCCGGATCGGTGGCACCCAGCCGATCACCGTGAATGTGCGTGTGGTGGCGGCGACCAAGGTGGATCTCGGGGAGGCCGTCGCCCAGGGGCGGTTCCGGGAGGACCTGTACTACCGCCTGAACGTGTTGCCGCTGAAGATCCCGCCCCTGCGCGAGCACTCCGAGGACATTCCGGCACTGCTCAACTACCACATGGTCCAGCTGCATCAGCAGGAAGGGCTGCCGGTGCGCACCTTCCAGCCGGGGGCGCTGGAGCAGCTGCGCCGTTATCACTGGCCGGGCAACGTCCGCGAACTGCGCAACTTCGTGCAGCGGCTGATGATTCTCGGGTCCGGTGACGAGGTGAGCCGCGAGGAGGTGGAACGCACACTGTCCGGACAGACGCTGCAGGAGGCCGAGCTGGAGGAGGCCGGTCTGTTCCCCGATCTCCCGCTGCGCGAGGCCCGCGAGCAGTTCGAGCGTCAGTACCTGATCCACCAGCTCGAGCGCAGCGAGGGCAACATGACCCGCCTGGCCGAGCGCGTCGGGCTGGAGCGGACCCACCTCTACCGGAAGTTCAAGACCCTGGGCATCGATCCGAAGAGGCTCAAGGCCGAGGGCTGAGCGCGGGGTTCCGGTTGAAGCGCATCGTCATCGTCGGAGCGGGGCAGGTGGGGCAGTCGCTCGCGGAGGCCCTCAGTGGGGACGGTCACAACGTGACGGTGATCGATACCCGCGCCGACTGCCTGGAGGCCATCGCCAGCCACCTCGACATCCGCACGATCAGCGGCTTCGGCTGCCATCCGGGCGTGCTCGAATCCGCGGGTGCGCGGGAGGCCGAGGTGCTGATCGCGGTGACCGATTCCGACGAGGTGAACATGCTCGCCTGCCAGGTCGGCTCCACCCTGTTCGGAATCGGTACCAAGATCGCGCGGGTGCGCGAGCGCAGCTATCACGACAACCCCAGGCTCTTCGCGCCGGACGCGGTGCCGGTGGACATGCTGATCTCCCCCGAGGCGATCGTGACCAGCCAGATACAGCGCCTGCTCGAACATCCGGGGGCGCTGCAGGTGCTGGACTTCGCCGACGGACTGGTATCGCTGGTTGGGGTCAGGGCCTACTACGGGGGGCCGCTGGTCGGCCACGAGCTGCGCAAGATCAGCACCGACATGCCAGGCATCCACACCCGCGTCGCCGCGATCTTCCGGCGCAACCGCCCCATCGAGCCGGACGGCGATACCGTGGTGGAGGCCGAGGACGAGGTCTTCTTCGTGGCCGCGAGGAAGAACATCCGGGCGGTGACCTCGGAGCTGCGCAAGCTGGACAAGCCCTACCGGCGGATCCTGGTGGGCGGTGGCGGCAACATCGGCCGGCGGCTGGCGGAGGCGCTCGCCGATCGTTACGAGGTCCGGCTGATCGAGCGTGATCCGCGGCGCGCGGAATATCTGACCGCGGAACTGCCCCCCAACACCGAGGTGCTGGCCGGGGACAGCGCCGATGACCGCTTCCTGGAGCGCTGCGGAATCGGCGATATGGACGTGTTCTGCGCGGTGACCAACGACGACCAGGCCAACATCTTTTCCGGCATGCTCGCCAAGCGCCGGGGCGTGCGCAAGGTGATGGCACTGATCAACCGCCCCGGCTACGTCGACCTGATGGAGGGCGGCCCGATCGACGTGGCGCTCTCGCCCCAGCAGGCGACCATCGGGGTGCTGCTGGCCCGCGTGCGCGAGGAGGGCACGGCGACCGTGCACAGCCTGCGCCGGGGTGCGGCGGAGGCGATCGAGACCATTGTCAGCGGAGACTGGCGGACATCGCGCGTGGTCGATCGCCGCCTCGACGAGTTGCGGCTGCCAAAGGGCACCAGCATCGGCGCGATCGTGCGCAACCGAGAGGTGATCGTGCCTCACCACGACACCGTGATCCGAGCCGGCGACCACGTGATCCTGTTCCTGACCGATCGCGACCGGGTGAAGGCCGTGCAGCGCCTGTTCCGGCCGGCATCGCGGTTTTTCTAGGGAAACGCCGATGAATCAGCGTTTCCCTGGCGCGCGGGTAAGCCACTGGGGCTTGTGCTAATCTCCCGCCCCCGAACGAAGCCGGAGGAACAGGAATGGCCGATATGATCCCCCGTTTCGAGGCGATGCTCGAGGCCGGCCAGGATTCGCCGATGCTGCGCCTCTCGCTGGCCAACGCCCTGGTGGCGGCTGGACGGAACGCCGACGCGGTCCCGCACCTGGAACGCGCGTTGGAGCAGGACGCCGGCTACTCGGCGGCCTGGAAGCTCCTTGGGCGGAGCCTGCTCGAGGCCGGCGAACCGGCCCGGGCAGTCGAGGTCTGCGAGCGCGGCGCGGCCGTGGCCCGGGACAAGGGCGACCTGCAGGCGGCGAAGGAGATGGAGGTCTTCGCCCGGCGGGCGCGCAAACAGCTCGCCCCTCCCGCCGGCGGGCAATGAGCGCCCGCGCCGGCGACGCGGCAGCCGGGACCGATGCCCACCGGGCCGAACTCTCCTGGCGCCACGCATTGCCGCGTCACTGGGGCACGTGGTTCGGCCTCGGTCTGCTGTGGCTGCTGCACCGGATGCCGCGGCCGTTGCTGCGCGCGATGGTTCCGGGACTGGCCCTGGCCCTGCGCGCAGGCTCCCCGAAGCGCCGGCACATCGCGCGGGTTAACCTCTCCTGGTGCTTCCCGGATCTGACCCGGGACGAGCGCGAGCGCCTGCTGCGCGAGCACTACCGGTATGCGGCGCAGAGCATGCTCGATTACGGGATGCTCTGGTTCGGGTCGCCGCAGACGCATGCGGCACGCATTCGCATCGTGGGCGAGGAGCACTATCAGCGGCTGCGCGCCCGGGACGTGCCGGTGATCGTGCTTGCACCGCACTCCCTGGCGCTGGACCACGGGGGGCTGCGCATGAGCCAGTCCCACGATGGGGTCTCCTTTGCGAAACCGATGCGGAATCCGGTGGTGGAGTGGCTCAACCACCGGTCGAGGACCCGCTATTCCGGGGACATCTTCACCCGGGAACAGGGCCTGCGTCCGGCGATCCGCCAGATCCGGCGGGGACGCTTCTTCTACTATCTGCCGGACGAGGACCTGGGCGCAGAGGGAGCGGTCTTCGTGGAATTCTTCGGCGTGCCCAAGGCCACGCTGACCGCGCTCGGACGCCTTGCGCGCATGACCGGCGCGGCCGTGCTGCCAAGTTTCACGAGCTACGACGAGGTCGAGGACCAGTACGTACTGAGGCTTTGGCCGCCGCTGGAGGGTTTTCCGAGCGGCGACGATCGTGCCGATGCGCGGGTGATGAACGCGGTCATCGAGTGCGCGATTCGCGAGACGCCGGCACAGTATCTGTGGACCATGCGGCTGTTCCGCACTCGCCCCCAGGGGCGGCCGCACCCCTACCGCTACCCTCCCGATACCGGCACGACCGGTAATCTGCAACGGTAGAACCTGTAACAAACCGACGATTACGGTGTTTAGATGGTTGCCAAGATCCTGACCGTCAAGCCCTCTCACATGCAGCGCCCGGTTGGCCAGGTTGCCCGGCTCCTGATGCGCAAGCGTCTCGCGGTGGCCGACACCCTGGCCGGGGAGCTGGACGACCCGGAGGCGGTGCACCAATTCCGGGTCGCGATACGGCGTGCGCGCAGCATCGAGAAGGCCTACCGTCCGTACCTGACCGACGTCGTCACCCGGAAGCTTCGTCGGCGCCTGAAGGCGGTGGTCGACGCCACGGGTGCGGCTCGGGACACCGAGGTGCAGCTGGCACGGCTTGCGCAGCGGCGGTCCGATCCGAAACCGCATCAGCAGCCCGGCTTCGACTGGCTGCAGCAGCGCCTGGAGGAACGGCTGGAGGCTGAATATGCGGAACTCCGGGCGACCCTGGCGGAGCGGTTTCGGCTGGTGCACAAGCCGCTGCGCGCCCGGCTCAACGCGAAGCGCGATGACCCCCGGCACAGCTTTGCCGAGGTGACAGCGGGTCTGCTGCTCGAGGCCAGTGGCGATTTTGCAACGCAGTGCGCGAACATCCTTGCCGATACCGCGGAGGAACCGTTGCACATCGCCCGCATCAGCGGGAAGCGCCTGCGCTACCTGCTGGAGCCGCTGGTCGTCGTCCTTCCCGACGCGGCCGAGCAGGCTCGACAACTGAAGGTGCTGCAGGATCTGCTGGGTGAGATCCACGACCTGCAGATCTTCGGGCAGGAGCTGGCCGTGGCCTCCGAGGAGGCCGGCGCTGCCCGAATGCGCAAGTTGATCGAGCTGTCCCTGACGCTGCCGCAGGATGCGGCGGAACTCGAGCGGGCGCGCCAGCTGGACGAGCGGGCCGGCCTGATGTCTCTGGCGCGGGAGGTGCAGACGCGCGAGATCGACCTGGTGGAGCATCTGCGGGCCCGGCTGCGGGCCGGACATGCGGAGGAGCTGGTGGCGGCCGTCCGGGCGCTCGCGATGGACTGCGCCCGGGCAGGGCAGGGCGCGGAACCCGGACGTGGCCTGCCGGACTAACAGAAGACGTGTTACCGAGGGTGTGCTGATGCGGGCGAGGCGTGCGAACTCCTGGCGGGTTGTGTCGTTGCTTTTTCTGCTCGTCTCGCTCGCGGCCTGTGCCGGCGAGCAGGGACCCACGGACGCGTCCGGTGACTACCGGGTCGTGCCGCTGGTCCAGGGCCTGTCCCACCCATGGGCCCTTGCCTTCCTGCCCGAGGGCGACATCCTGATCAGCGAGCGCCCGGGACGTCTCAGGATCTTCCGCGACGGCAGGCTGCTGCCGGAGCCGGTACCGGGGCTGCCGCGGGTCACCGCCACCGGCCAGGGCGGTCTGCTCGATCTCGCGCTGCATCCGGAGTTCGAGCAGAACCGCTGGCTGTATTTCACCCATGCTACCTCGGTCGGCGGCGGCGTGACGACGCGTCTGGCGCGTGCGCGCCTCCAGGACGACCGCCTGACGGATGCCGAGATCCTGTTTACCGCGGAGCCTGCCAGCCGTGGCGGGCGTCATTTCGGCGGTCGCATCGTCTTCGATCGCGACGGGTACGTCTTCGTGTCGGTGGGCGATCGCGGCGACAGGCCTCGCGCCCAGCAACTCGACGACCACGCGGGCAGCATCATCCGGCTGCACGATGACGGCCGCGTCCCCGAGGACAACCCCTTCGTTGGGGACGGCGCTGCGCGGC
>JAGTVE010000141.1 GCA_018224485.1 Thioalkalivibrio sp.
CAAGCCGCTGATCAGGAACAGGTTCGCCTTCACGATGATGTGATGGATGATGTAGAACACACCGCCAATAATGGCCAGCGGCGTGAACAGGGCCAGCCCCAGGATCATGTACCCGATCTGGCTCACGATGTGGAAGGAGAGGATGCGCCGGAATTCGAACTGCGCCGCGGCTCCCAGCACGCCGGTCAGCATGGTGAGCATCGCCACCCAGAGCAGGATCTCGTGGGTATGCCCCACTTCCTGGTTGAAGATCAGCGTGAATACCCGGAACAGTGCGTACACCCCCACCTTCGTCAGCAGGCCCGCGAACAGCGCCGAGACCGCGACCTTCGGCGTGTGATACGAGGCCGGCAGCCAGAAGAAGAACGGGAAGGCCGCCGCCTTGATGCCGAACGCGACCATGAACAGCATCGCGTTCACGGTCACCAGCCCCGTATCCTCGATCTCACCGATTCTCACCGCGAGATCGGCCATGTTCAGCGTTCCGGTCAGACCGTAGAGCAGGCCGATGGCGGTCAGGAACAGCGCGGAGGACAGCAGGTTCAGGGTCACGTACTTGATCGCCCCCTCCATCTGCGCGCGCTCGCCGCCCAGGATCAGCAGCGCAAAGGAGGCAACCAGCATCACCTCGAACCACACGTACAGGTTGAAGATGTCACCGGTCAGGAAGGCGCCGTTGACGCCGGCCAGCAGCAGATGGAAGAGCGGGTAGTAGCCAAAGCGCTCGTGCCGGACCCCGATCCCGGCGAGCGAGTACAACGCGGTCGCGAGCCCGATGATCCCGGTGAGCACGACCATGATCGCGGCCAGCATGTCGGAGACCAGCACGATCCCGAAGGGCGCAGGCCACGCGCCCATCTCCATCACCAGGTGCCCGTGTTCCCAGGTGTCGAGCAGCAGCTGCACCGAGAGCAGCAGCAGCAGCGCGGAACCGGCCACGCCCAGGAAGCGCTGCGTCGGGTGCGACCGCCAGAACGCCAGCGAGAGCGCACCGAGCAGCAGCGGCAGGACGACCGGCAGGCCGACGATCAGGCTCGGCGCCAGCGTCATGTATCGGTATCCTTCATCTTGTCCATGTCGTCCGCGCCCACCACCTCGTAGGCGCGGTGGATCAGCACCACCGCAAAGGCGAGCACGCCGAAACCGATCACGATCGCGGTGAGGATCAGCGCCTGCGCGAGGGGGTCGGCGCTGGGGCCGGGCGGCAGCACGTCACCGACGTTGACCAGCGGCGGGGCGCCGCGGGTGAGACCGGCTGCCGTAAAGATCAGCAGGTTCGCCGCATTGGAGAGCAGCACCAGCCCGATCACGAGCTTCACGATCGAGCGGCGCAGCATCATGTAGATCGCGGCCGCGTACAGCCCGCCGATCACGAAGGCCATCGCGATCTCCATCTCAGTCCTCCGCCTCGGCCAGGGTCAGCATGATCGTCAGCACCGCCCCGATCACCACGAGGTAGACCCCGATATCGAACAGCAGAACCGTACTGAGCTTCATCTTGCCGAGGCCCGGCACGGCCAGTTCCCACCACTGGGCGGTGAAGAAGGCCTGGCCGCGGAAGATTCCCGGCACCCCGCTGAGCACCGCGAGGGTCATCCCGCCTCCCATCAGGCTCCGCGGGTCGATCCACAGGACCTTGCGGGCCGCGGCGATGTCCATGGAGAACAGATACAGCACGAACGCCGCCCCCGCGACCAGCCCGGCAATGAACCCTCCGCCCGGCTCGTTATGCCCGCGGAACAGCAGGAACAGGGAGAAGAGCAGCAGCAGCGGCAGCAGGAAATGGCCGGCGGTGCGCAGGATCAGCGAGTGCATGTTCATTTGCGGTCCTCGGCACGGAAACGGATCATCGCGTACACGCCGACCGCGGCGAGCGCCAGTACGAAGATCTCACCCAGGGTATCCAGCGCCCGGAAATCCACCAGGATCACGTTCACCACGTTACGGCCTTGACCGGCCGGGACCGCCTCCTCGATGAAGTACCAGGCGATCGAGGGAAACTCGCGCGCGTTGTGGGTGCTCAGCAGCAGCAGCATGACCATGCCGCCCCCGGCCATTGCCACCGCGGCGTCCCTGAGCTTGATCAGGCGCGGCGACAGGCCGAGGAATCCGGGCAGGCGGAACAGCACCAGCACCAGCAGGATCACGGTCAGGGTCTCCACCAGGATCTGGGTGATGCCGACATCCGCCGCGCTGAACATCACGTAGGTCAGGGCCACCGTGAAGCCGAAGGCCCCGAGCGCGGCCACGGCCCCGAGGCGCGACTGGCTCAAGACCGCGAACAGGGCCGAGGCCCCCATCACGGCGAGGATGGCCAGCTCATAGAAGCGCAGATCCTGCAGCCGGAGCGGTCCCGCCGACACATCGAAGATCTGCGCGGTCACCCCGACCATGACGGCGGTGGCCAGCACGATGAACATGATGTAGTAGCGCAGATAGCCACTCTGCAGCAGCCGCGTCTGCCATTCCGAGATGCGGACGATGCCGTCCATCAGACGATCGTAGCCGCGTTCCGGCCCGAACCGCGCCGCGATGTCCACCCAGGCCAGCCGCTCCCGCGCGCGGTCCCAGCGGCTGTAGAGCAGCAGACCGGTCACCAGCGCCAGCGCACTGATCGCCAGCGGCCAGTTCAGCCCGTGCCACAGCGACAGATAGGTCTCCACCGGCACCCCGCCGTTCACCGCCCGGGCCGCCGCCGCGAGAATGCCCCCGTCCGCCAGGCCCGGCCCCAGCCCGAAGACGAGGCCGAGGCCGGCCATCACCATCGGACCAGCGATCAGCGCGGGCGGCGCCTCGTGAGGCCTCTTCGGCGTCTCGACCCGCGGACCGAACCAGGGCCGAATGCCCACGATCGCCGCCACGGCGACGCCGAGGATCGCGGAGGCCATCGCGAGCAGGGTCAGCACCGGAACCAGACCCGGCGCCTCGAGCACCGATTCCAGCATTGCCTCCTTGGCCACGAAGCCCAGCATGGGCACCACGCCGGCGAGGGAGAGCGCGGACAGCATCGCAAGGGCCGAGGTTATCGGCAGCGCCCCGCGCAGTCCCCCGGTCTGCAGGAAGTCCTTCACCCCCGCCTCGTGATCGAGGATCCCCGCGATCAGGAACAGCGCTCCCTTGTAGAGCGAGTGCGCGAGCAGGAAGGTCATTGCCGCGAGCAGCGCGGTCTCGGTGCCGATGCCGATCAGCATGGTCAGCGTGCCCAGCGCCATGATGGTGGAATACGCAAGCACGCTCTTGATGCCGGTGCTGCGGAAGGACAGGAACACGCCCAGGAACATCGTCACCGCCCCGAACAGCGCGAGCACCGTGAACCAGACCTCGGTGCCCCCGAGCGAGGGGTTCAGCCGGGCCAGCAGATATATCCCCGCCTTCACCATGGTCGCGGAGTGCAGATAGGCCGAGACCGGCGTCGGCGCCGCCATCGCGTTCGGCAGCCAGAAGTGGAACGGGACCTGCGCCGACTTGGTGAAGGCGCCGAGCAGGATCAGGATCAGCATCGGCAGATACAATGCGTGCTCGCGCACCGCATCGCCGGAGTTCAGGATCTCCGAGAGCTCGTAGCTGCCCCCCGCGATGGCCAGCATCACGATGCCCGCAAGCAGCGCGAGCCCGCCGCCGACGGTGACGATCAGGCCCTGCAGCGCCGCCTTGCGGGCCTTCGGGTCCTCGTTCCTGTAACCGATCAGCAGGTAGGAGGTGACGCTGGTCAGCTCCCAGAAGACGAACATCGCGATCAGGTTGTCGGCGAGCACCAGGCCCAGCATCGAGCCCATGAACGACAGCATGACCACGTAGAAGCGGCCGAGGTCGCGATCGCCCTCCAGGTACCGTCCGGCATAGCTGATGATGAAGAAGCCGATGCCCGAGATCAGCAGCGCGAACAGCAGGGACAGACCGTCCACCAGGAAGGAGAGCTGGATATCCAGCCCCGGCATCCAGGGGGTGACGATCACCACCGTCTCGCCGGCGTTGATCGCCGGCAGGAAGCTCGCGAAATAGACGAAGAGTGCGGCCGGAAGCAGGGCCAGGACCCAACCGCTGTAACGGCCCGCCAACCGATGGACCCACGGCGAAAAGGCCGCGAGCACGAAGGTCGATAGAATCGCGTAAAGCATCCGTCGCGTCTTCCCTGGTCATGGCATCGCCCGAGGCGGGCGATGGGCGGTCAGCCGCGGTAGCTGGGCGTGCCTGGGCGAGAGGCACCTGCCGGACGGCCGCGCGGACGTTAGCGGGACGGCTCCCGGCGCGCAAGTACCCCCGCTTCCCGACGGCTGCCCCGATTTACCACTCGTTGCTGCGTCGACGCCGCGGCAGGCGGGTCAGCAGGATGCCGAGAATCAGCGAACCCACGGTCACCAGCGCGCCGGTCATGAACCACTTGCGCTGACTGTCCGCACGCATCACCTGCACCTGACGGCGGTAGTCCTCGGCAGAATTCTGTGCCTCCAGCAGGGAGGAGCGCAGCTGCGAGTTCTGCGCCCGGATTTCCTGCGGCCGCGCCGCGACCTCGCGCAGGTCCTCGAGCTCCGATTCCAGATCGTTGACCTGACGCTGCAGGTTCTCCCGCTCGCTCTCCAGCGTCCGGCGGGTTTCCAGCAGTTCGGCTATGCGGCCCGCCTGGTCGTCGGAACCGGATCGGATCTCGTCGAGTTCGGCCTGCACGGCGGCCAGACGCTCCCGGGAGTGCGGCTCCGACTGCAGATAGCGCGTCAGGATCCAGGCCTCGGTGCCATTGTCGAAGCGCACCAGCGAATGGCCGTCAGCGTCCTGCTCCACGACCGTGACGCGCTCGCCGCTGCGGGCATTGCGGATAATCCGGTGCTGCAGTGTCTTGCCGCTGCGCACCCCGACCTCGAGGTCTTCGCTGATATACCGGGTCACGTTCTGCGCGCCCGCCTGGGCGGCGAACACCAGCAGCAGACCTGCGAACAGAGCGACGACCACGAATCTCACACCCATACTGCCGTTCTCCCAGCTTGCGCACCCGCCCGGCCGATTGACCGGGTCAACGGAAAGACTGATCAAGGCAACACATCATCGCGCACGGAGGGCGGCAAGCCCTGCAGGCGGGACCAACCCATGTCTCGCGGATCGCCACGACTTAATGCGCTCCCGACCACGGGCTGCGCGACTCGCGATGACGGCCTGAACCAGCGCGTGCGGGCAAGTTTACCAGCCCTCGCGCCGGAACGGTGCCCCCCCGCGAGCGCCGCGACGGCACGATGCGCACCGCCCGCTAGACGTCCTCCCCCGGCCGGCGCCAGCGGCGCACGGCCTCGGGCAGGAAGATCACCACGTCGAACAGCGCGGGAAGCCACCGCCGCAGGTTGGTCGCCACCCTCGACAGCCACTGCAGCAGCCCCGCCAGCACCGCGAGCAGGAACCAGGCGATGCCGCCGACGAGCACGCGCGACGTGGCCAGCAGGCCCAGCAGCCACAGCGGCGCGAGCGCCACCACCAGCGGCAGGACCGCCCCCAGCAGCCCGCCCAGCAGCCGGGCCACCCAGTCGATCTCTGGCAACGGCGGCACGGCGGCATCGTTGGCCAGCATCGTGAGCATATCGGCCCGATAGATGAACCAGTCACGCAGGTAGCCGTTCAGCGTGGACACGATGACCACCGCGACGAGCACGGCCCCGAAGACGGCGGCGAGCACCCCGCGCGGAAGCGGGCCCAGTCGGGCCAGCGGCGTGATGCCGGTGCCGCCGATCGCGCGGGTCTCGACCAGCACCCATCCCGCGAGGGCCGACGCGCCCAGCAGCGTCCAGATCGCCAGAAGCGTCACCTGCCCGTCGCCGGCCGGCGGGAACAGCAGCTCGAACGGCTGCGCGAAGACCTCCTGGTACAGGTAGACCGACAGTCCCGCGAGGGCGAGCCCGGCCGCACTCAGCAGCCACTGCCCCCCCGCGTGCGCGTACACCGGCATGCGCAGGGACCGCTGCGTGCGGTTCTGCTCGAAGCGCTTCAGCGTGGTGTCCAGCGAATCGGCCTGCCCGTGCAATGCGGCGAGTCGATCCTGCAATGCCGCGAGCCGGGCCACCAGGTCCTGCAGCGGTTGCTGAAGCCTGCGCCGCGCCGCCAGCATGGAACCCGCCTGCTGACGGTGCTCCTCCAGGGCCATCCGGGCGATGCGCAGCACGGTCTCCTGCATGTCCCGCGCCAGCCGCTGGCCCTGTGGGTGGTCGCCGGACGGCGTGCGGGCCAGCGTCTCCAGCCGGTGCACCCATCCCGGCTCACCGGTCAGTCCGACCTCTTCCAGGGCGTAGACGCGCTGCAGGTCCCGCAGCACCGCGTGCGTCTGCTGGCGCAGGTCCGGCAGCTGCTGCAGGTCGTGCCCGATCAGCCCCGCGTAGTTGCGCTCCAGCGCATCGACCGCATCCGCGAGCCGTTCCGATTCCAGGCGGGCGAGGTGAATGCTCTGCCAGCGGCCGACGGCGTCCCTGAGATGCATCGTCTGCGTGCGCAACCCGCAGAGGATCCGCGCAAGCAGTGTCGCGGTCGCGATCAGGAAGCGGCGTAGCGGATGCCGCGCGAGGTCCAGCAGCAGGATCGCGACAATGATCGCACCGGCCCAGATCAGGATCGTCAGGTTCACCTCGGCCTTCCTCCTTGCGGACGTGGCCCTGAAGTATCGCCGATCGGCTGATCGAGGTCAGCCGGTTGGCCTGCTTCGGCCCGCCCCGTCCGGCGACGCCCGCTCGCCGGCCTTCGTGCGCGCCCCGTGCCCGTTGCTTTTGCCGGCCTGTTTCGGTCCAATACCCGCCTTTCGCCGGAATCGCATGATGCGCAAAGACCAATACGACCGCGACGAGCTGCTGGCCTGCGGCTACGGGAACATGTTCGGCCCGGGCAACGCCCAGCTGCCGGTCCCCAACATGCTGATGATGGACCGGGTGCTGAGGATCAACAGCGACGGAGGCCGGTTCGGCAAGGGCGAGATGGTCGCCGAACTCGACATCAACCCCGACCTCTGGTTCTTCGCCTGCCACTTCCCCGGCGATCCGGTGATGCCCGGCTGCCTCGGACTGGACGCGATGTGGCAGCTGGTCGGCTTCTACCTGGCCTGGCTCGGCAACCCGGGCCGCGGAAGGGCGCTCGGCGTGGGCGAGGTGAAGTTCACCGGTCAGGTGCTACCCACCGCAAAGAAAGTGAACTATCACGTTGAAATGAAACGCGTGATCTCCCGAAAACTGGTGCTGGGCATCGGCGACGGCTCCGTGCGTGTCGACGACCGCGAGATCTACGTCGCCAAGGACCTGCGCGTAGGCCTCTTCACCTCCACCGAGAACTTCTGACGCTAGCCCCCGTAGGAGCGCCCCGTAGGAGCGGCTTCCAGCCGCGATCCCCACCCCACTCCAACCCAAGCCCCCGACGTTCACGTCTTCGGCA
>JAGTVE010000142.1 GCA_018224485.1 Thioalkalivibrio sp.
CCCCGCCTGTCCCGCGACCAGGTGATGCGGCTGCAGGCCACCCTCAACGACAGGGGCTTCGATAGCGGCGAGGTGGACGGCATCCTCGGGCCGGCGACACGCGACGCGATTCGCAGCTATCAGCTGTCGCAAGGCCTGATCCCGGACGGCTTTCCGGACCAAACACTCCTCGCGCGACTCGAGATCCGATGACCCGTCAACCGCCCCTTGCCGGGGTCGGACCAACGCAAGCACTTGTTCCAACAGGGATTAAGACCAATTTGGACCCAGATACAGGCCTTAGAGGGCCATTTTCGGCCCCAAAAACCGCCCTCCAGGACAAAATCACGGTAATCGGGTCTGGCGGATCAAGCCTGTTCCTGAAGCCCCCTTTTTGGCCCCGAAATGGCCCCTCCAAGGGCACAAATGACCCCGTTTTTAGATGCATTTCCATTTAAATTCATTGCCTTGCGTTGGTCCGACCCCCATGGATGGACGGTCCACCGGAGCCATGCCATTCAGGATACGTGCGGCGGTCCGGGCGGAGGGCCATCCTTGTCGTTGTCCCGGCGGGCCGCCTCCTCGCGCTGTTCCTTGATGTACTGGACCTTTTCCTTCACCAGCACGCCCGCGAGGAGGACCAGTGCGATCAGGTTGGGTGCGGCCATCAGCCCGTTCAGCGTGTCCGCGACGTCCCAGATCGTGGTCAGGCCGCCGATTGCACCCAGGAACAGGAATGCGATGAAGATGATCCGGTAGGGCTTCACCACCTTCGGACCAAAGGCGTACTCCCAACTCTTCTCGCCGTAGAAGTTCCATGTGAGCATGGTGCTGTAGGAGAAGAGCACGATCGCAATCACGACGATCCAGCCACCGAGGCCGGGCAGCCCCGCGGTGAAGGCACTGGTGGTCAGCTCCGCACCGGTCTGTCCGGTCTGGATCACGCCGGTGACCAGGATTACCAGCGCGGTCAGCGTGCACACCACCAGTGTGTCGATGAAGACCTCCCACATGCCCCACAGGCCCTGCGCATAGGGCTTGCTGCGCGCCTGCGCGTGGACGATGGAGGCCGAGCCCAGGCCGGCCTCGTTGGAGAAGATCCCGCGCGCGAAGCCGTAGCGCACGGCCATCGCGACCGTCGCGCCGGCAAAGCCGCCGATCGCGGAGGTCGGCGTGAAGGCACCGGCAAAGATCATCCCGAAGGCCGCCGGGATCTGGGAGTAGAAGCTCACCAGCACACCGACCGCACCGATCACGTAGATCAGGGCCATCGTCGGGACGATCTTCTCCGCGGTCACCGCGATGCGCTTGATGCCGCCAAGGGTCACGACTCCGACGAGGATCATCACCAGGACCCCGGTGAACCAGGGGGGCACGCCCATGCTGGACTCGAGCGCATGGGCCATGGTGTTCGCCTGCACCATGTTGCCGATGCCGAAGGCGGCGAGCCCGGCGAGGAATGCGTAGAGCAGCGCCAGCCACTTCCAGCGCCTGCCGAGACCCTTCTCGATGTAGAAGAAGACACCCCCCGACACCCTGCCCTCGTCGTCCACCTCCCGGTACTTCACGCCGAGGGTGGCCTCCGCGAGCTTGGTCGCCATGCCGACCAGCGCAACCACCCACATCCAGAACACAGCACCGGGACCACCGAGGGCGATGGCCGTCGCGACCCCGGCGATGTTGCCCACGCCGATGGTGGCGGCCATCGCGGAGGTCACCGCCTGGAACGAGGTGATCGCACCGTCCTCGTGGACCGTCTTGGGCTTCAGCAGGCTGCCGAAGGTGCGGCGCCAGGCGAAGCGAAGGTGCGTGAACTGGAAGAACCCGAGCCGGATGGTCAGATAGAGACCAGTGCCCACCAGCAGGATCATGAATGGCGGCCCCCAGACGATGCTGTTGAGCCAGTCGTTAAACACCATGAGTCCGTGGACCATTGCTGCCCCCCTTGTTGATCCCTGCGCGGCCTCGCTGACTGCCGGGCCCCCACTACATCCCGGCGCTTTCGCACACGGTTTACCCCGTGTGGTGGCAATGCGCAAGTGCCAATGCCCCGCGGCTATCGCCGGAGGAGAATATCTTCAAGCGTGGCCGCCGTGGCGACCGCCACTTGATTCGGCCCCCGGTCGCCCTGCTCGGGCAATCACCCCGCCGCGGCGGAACGCTGTCAGTGCATGTTCCGCGCCGTTCCCGAGGGTCTGCCGCTACTCAGGATCGGCCACACGTCCGCGTGCCTGCCGGTCCGCATACGCGCATCTCCCGGCGGCTATTCGCGGCCGCCCCGGCCGGGACCGAAGGGATTGAATTGCTGCTTGAAGGTCTCCTGCATGCTGTCGAGCATTGCCTGCTGCATCCCCTTCATCATGGCCTGCTGGAAGCTCGCCGCGAACTCGGCCTGCTTCTCGGAAGGAATGAAGAGTTCCTTGAACTCCTCCGGCGTGCATTCGATATCGATGCGAACGTTCATCTGTCTGCTCCTGTTGTGATATCCCCGGCCCGGGGAGACCGGGCCGTCAGTGCAGTATGCCGCCGCAGCCAGGCCCCGAAAAATGACGCTCATTCGAGCGCGCGGAAATTATGGTGGCCCGTTACGGAAGTGCACTCGTCCCCAACCGGAATGCCTCTCGGGATCGCTCAATGGATTCCCGGCGCTATACTCGGGGTTTGAGGCGGGTCGCATCGACATCGATTCGTTCTCGTCGCTCCGGGACCCACCGGTTGCGCCTGCAACGCACGGTTTCAGTCAAGCGAGGTTCATGTCATGGATTTGTCGGTCCTCTTCCGCCCCGAGGTGATCATCTTCATCATCATCCTCGCCCTGATCGGCTTCAAGATCGGCAAGATTGCACTCAATGAGCGCGTGGAGGAGGTCCTGGGAGCCGAGCGAAAGAACCAGTCACGCACCCTGAAGACGATGGACTCCGCCCACGCGGACACGCTGGAGAAACTGCGGGAGGGCCACGCGGAGGAGCTCAAGCGCGTCAGAGAGGATGCGGAGCGTACCCTCGAGGCCGCCCGCGCTGACCAGACGGGCGAGCTCAAGCGCCTGAACGATGAATACAGCGCCTCCATCGAACGCCTCAACGAGGCCAACATCGCCAACGTCCGGGAAACCCGGGCCGAGTACGAGAACCAGTTCGGGGCCTTGCATGAGCAGTACGAGGGAGAGGTGCGCGCCGCCCGGGAAGAGATGGACCGCACGGTCCAGATGCTGCGTGCGGAACATGCCGAGGCAAGCAATGGCCTCCGTGCCGAATACGAGGAACGCCTGAAGGCCGAGAAGGGGGAACACGAGCAGGAGGCCGCGGCTATCCGGCACGACCGCGAGGAGGCCCTGAAGGCATTGAAGGCCGAGCACGACGAGGCGGCTGCGACGCTCAAGCGGGAACACGAAGCCCATCTCAGGGCCGTGAAGAAGGAGCACGAAGACGCGACTGCCGAACTCCGGGCGGAACAGACGGAGGCCCTGAAGGCGCTGAAGGCCGAGCACGAGGGGGCGACCGCAGTGCTCAAGCGCGAGCACGAGGCGAACGTGCAAGCGCTCAAGACCGAGCATGCAGACTACATCCGCAACCTCAAGCAGGAACACGAAGGAGCGCTACACAGCCTGCGCACCGAACATGGCCACTACGTCGACAGCCTCAGGCGCGAGCAGCGCATGCTGATCGACGAAAAGGATGCGGAGATCCGCCGCGTCAGGAGCGAGGTTGCAGAACTGGAATCGGCCGGGGCGCGCCAGCAGAAGGAGATCCAGAAGCTCCAGGACACGATCCGCGAACTCAACGAGGGGGTGCGCGAGGCCAAGCAGAACAACGCCTTCGCCCTGTCGCGTTCGGGCGAGCGTTTCATCCGCGTGATCCGTACCGTGCAGGAACTGGCGATCGAACTCGAGGAGACCTCGCGCACGGTCACCGGCGGCGAGTACTCCTTCATCAACGCGATCAAGGACCAGCGCGACCGTGATACGGTGCTGCGCCTCGCCGGGGGGAGCGACGCGGTCTCCCACGAGGACGAAGCGGAGGCACCTGGCGCCTCGTCCGAGACGGCTGCGCCAGCAGAGAAGCCGGCTGAAACGCGTGACACTGGCGAAGCCGCTGCACCGCCGGCGGCCGCGTCGGCATCGGAGACGGAAACCGCAGAAAAGGCAGCGCTGAAGGCCGAGGCTTCCGGAACCGTCACTGCGAGCCGGGGCGCAGCTTCCCCGCACAAGACCGACGGATCCGACAAGAAGCCGGAGGCGGAGTCGAAGCCCGCGGAGGCAAAGGACACAACGAAAGACAAGGGAGCATCGCCTCGGGTCGCAGCATCCGCGACCGGCACCACCGGCGCCTCCGGCAAGACGGACGGGGCCGGTGGTGGAGGAGCCACTTCGTCAGGGGGCCCCGCGAGCGCCACCGCTAAGGCAAAGCCGGCGGGCAAGGGGACGAAGGCTGCGGGCAAGAGCGCGCCCGAGACCTCATCTCCCCGCGCGGAGCCAACAAGGCCCGCCAAACCCGCGGCGACCGCGAAGGCCCGTACCGCCAAACCGTCCCAGGAAGGCACCGAGGACAACAAGAAGGCCGGGCCACAGAAGAAGCGGGCACCAGCGGCCAAGGCGCGACACTCAGCCGGCGCGAAGAAGACGGCGGCCACCTGATACCCGGAGATGCACAAGCGCGCGAAAAGGCGGTTCTTCGGCGCGGCAGTACTGCTCCTCGCTGTCTCGCTCCCGACGCAGGTCAACGCCTTTTTCTGGTCGGGTACTGGCTGTTTCATGCCCAGCATGCCGGGCATGGGGGACGTCGGCGGCGGACTGCATTTTTCCGTGGGCGGGGGTACCTTCGGCAGCGGCCTCGGCCCTACGCCCGGTTACGGCTACCCACGCGCATATCCACCTCCGCCCGGGCCCCCTCGCCCAGCCCCCCGGCAGGACCCGGCAATGTCGTCATCCTCGCAGGCGCAATCGAATGCCCGTCGCACGTACAACACGAGCGAAGCCAATACCTGGAGGGGCGGGATCACCCGAAGGCAGTCCTTCGAAGCCGGGGACGCCGACATGACCCCGTCGAACCGCTGGAGCCACGGACGCTGACGGCGAGCACTGCCCCCGGGCCGCCGCGAGGGGTTCAACGTGGGCTTTTCGGCTTGACCCCCCAAGGACACCGGGGCTATGATCCCCCGCTCGCTGTACTGGGCTTTCGCGGTTCGGCACAACGGGGTATAGCGCAGTCTGGTAGCGCGCCTGCTTTGGGAGCAGGATGTCGGGGGTTCGAATCCCTCTACCCCGACCACTGCTCCGGCCATATGCGCTCGTAGCTCAACCGGATAGAGCATCGGCCTTCTAAGCCGACGGTTGCAGGTTCGAGTCCTGCCGGGCGCGCCACCGCCCGGGCAGTCGCGGAACAGGCAGTATGGCGATACGGTGGTGACCGTAGCTCAGTTGGTAGAGTCCCGGATTGTGGCTCCGGTTGTCGTGGGTTCGAGTCCCATCGGTCACCCCACCCCCATCTCGGGCCGTTAGCTCAATTGGCAGAGCAGTGGACTCTTAATCCATTGGTTGTAGGTTCGATTCCTACACGGCCCACCAAATAACACACGCTGTCATGCCGTGCCTTGGGCCGTTGCCGAACCTCGGCAGAAACCGGCAGGCCTGTTTGGTCACCGGGCCCCGCGCCCGGCGCGGCACTGGCCAACTGCGCCAACAACCTCGCGGCTTACACCGAGGCAGCAATCGAGGCTGTCACCCAGTACGCCGCCGCGCTCACCGCAGTTTCAAGAAGCCACGAGACGGTATCCCTGTGCGGTCAGTCTCTCGGCAAGAGTGGCAATGTGAGCGGGGCCTACCTCACAGCAGCCACCGACTATCGTCGCTCCCTGCTTGGTCCACCCAAGTGCGTGCTCGGCGTAGCCGGCGGGGTCAAGATCCGTGCGCGCTTCCAGCGAATCGACCGTACCGCCGGGTTGCAGTGGGGCCACGGAAGTAAAGCCGTTGGCGTACCCGCCAAATGGCATGCCAACTTTTGCAAGCTCGTCCATTCCGGCGGTTACCGCCTCAGGTACCGAACAATTGACCAATACCCGCTCAGCGCCGGCGTTCACGACCTCCTGGGCCGCCTCTGCCAGGGTCTCGCCGGACCGCAGGCGCGTGCCATCGCTGTCGTCCACCGTGAAAGAGACCCACACGGGGAGGCCGCTTTCCGCAGCCGCGATGGTTGCTGCACGGGCCTCCCGGACGAGCGACATCGTTTCGCAGAGGAATAGATCGACTCCTGCTGCCTGCAGCTCCACTATTCGACGATAGTCACGCAGGCAGGTGGCGTCATCCGGCACGACCTCCGGATGATAACTTCCGACCAACGGTGGAAGGCAGCCCGCGATGCGCACATCCTGGCCGCTTTCTTCGCGCGCCTTGTGAGCGTCGTTGAGCGCGGCAGCCTGTAGCGGCTCGAACATCTCGGGATTACCGTCGCGCGCAAGGCGCTGCGGTGTAGCGCTGTACGTGTTGACGGTGATGACCCGGGCGCCGGCATCAATGAAGTCGCGGTGTGCGGCCGTTACCAGATGCGGTTCATCCAGCATGACTTGCGCGGACCATAGCGGTGACGCGGGACGGCTGCTACGCCGCCTGAGCTCTTGGCCCATACCTCCGTCCAGGAGCACTACGTTGTTATTTCCAGAGGTCATTTGGTCACTATCCTTTTGAGGTCGCCAATACCATGTCACTGAGGTTTCCCGATTCCGCCACGCGATCACTTCCGTGAGTGTTGCGATACCGGGATTTCGCTTGGGCTTGCCGGATTCTGGGCATTCGATACCGAAGGCCTCTCCGGCAAGGATGCGCGCCAGCGCCCGGCGCAGGTGCCCAAAGGCATTCTAGGTGCGTTCCAGTGTCGGTCAGCGCCGCGGCAAAGCCGTGAAGCGGTGGGCACTACGGCTCCACGTGATGGTGGTCACCGCTGAGCAAAAGTGCAAATGGTTGGCGCCAGTTTCCGGGGACAGTACACCGATATCCATTCCCGTCGGCGATTGCCGCCCTGCTTCGCAAAATGCGCCTAACCGGGACCGAACACGAGCCATACGGATCCCCGCCCTCCCTCTCGACATTCCGCGGATCACGCCCCCAGACCAATCATCGAGAAATAGGTGTACGGTCCCCGGAAAACCCGAAGAGCGGCCTGCCCGAATGTTCAACGATCCCGGTTGGATCGAAACCCGTTCCACCTCGACGAAGTGCGGCAGGGCGGATCCCCCAGGCGCTCAGTCAGATTTCCTGGCGGACCTGTGCATAGGTGAGCGCCGCGAAGATGCCCGTGCCGCCCAATACATTGCCCGCGAGGGCGGGCAGTACGCCTCCGAACACCGCTGCGACCAGCCCGAGCTCACCGCGCACGACTAGGATGAACAACTCGGTTGAGCCCGCCACCACATGTGACATTCCGCCGAGCCCAATCATGTAGGTCAGGATCACGATCATCAGCACCACGCCCGCGCCTTCCATCCTCGGCAGAATCCAGACAAGGGCGGCGAGGATGAAGCCGGCCGGAATACCCCATGTGAAATGCTCAAGCGCGGTCGCCTCAGCATAATGGCGTGAAACGGCGAGGACACTCTCGAAACGGGCCTCGGGCACTAGATGGCCATGGACCAGCACCATGGCGGCCGTTGCACATCCGACAAGGTTCGCGGCCAGGACGATGCCCCAGAGTCGCGCGGTCTTGTAGAGGCGCGTCCGGTTTGGCTTCAGCAGGAACGGAAGGATCGGGGTGATGGTGTTCTCGGTGAACAGCTGCATCCTGCCGAGTATCACGATCAGGAATCCGACCGTGTAGCCAAGGTTCGAGATGCCCGCGTCGGCGCTTCACGGTCCCGGCCCTTATGCGCCGGCCCCATGCACTACCTGGCGGTCGATGGTCTCACTGCGTTGACCGGTCCGTCGCTTCTTCGACCTGGTCGCCTGCCTCTTCCACCGCTTCCATGGCCTCTTCAGTGCCCTCTTCAGCCTGCTCCTGCATCTCCTCGGCCGCCTGGTCGATGTCTTCACCGGTCTCTTCGGCGGGGCCCTGATTTCCACAGCCCGCGAGTACGAGCGGAAGGATCGCGAGGCCCGCAAGAATGATGGTTAATGGCTTTGTCATGTTCGATCTCCCCACTGACGATTGTTGATGGAAGAACTTGACGATCCGCGACCGCCACGCGGCCGGTGCGTGCATTGCCCGGTCCACGGTACTGATGATCCGCGCCGACTCAAACGCGTGGCGGGCGGCGCCTCCAACCCGTCTCCAGCGCTACCGCCAATACTAGCAGAAAGATGAAAAACAGGATCTGCGCGATCGACGAGGCGGTACCGGCTATGCCGCCGAAGCCCAGCACCCCGACATAAAGCATTTCCACCTCCCGCCAGGCGACCATTGACGCCAACTGTCCTGAGCAGGGCAACTTAGGGGCCACGCCTGCGCAGGACTCCCGATGTCCTGCCACCCGCGTCGCCGGGCATGCCTTGCGTGAAAGGGCTCACCCATGTCGCTCCGTTACCCGTGACATGAAGCTGTGGCATCCCGACCCTCAGCCATACCCAACGACAAATCGTTCTTGTTTCGCGCTGGAAAGCCGCCCACTCCGGAATCTGTGATGAGCTGTCGTTGAAGTATACGTTAGCACTCGCCGGATCCCCCTGACATGGGGGAAACCCTCCATGCGCCCTCGGCTGCAGGTGCTTTTCCGCAATCGCTGGCTGGCTGGTATCTCGGCGCGGCCGTCCGGGCTTCTCGCGCTGGCTCGCGGAAGCCGATCCTGGAGTGATGCTCCGTGGGGCGTCTCGACCGATGTCGCCTTCATGGCGAGCATCGTCGCGACGGCCGCTGCATTCCTGGTCATCGGCGTGCTGAAGGGCCGAGTCCTGGGCCAGGGGATGCTGCGCTCCGGGGCAGAAACGCTGGCCGTGGGCGGTGGAGCCGCGGTGCTCGCCTACCTCGTGGGCACGCTCATCCGACAGGCGGCCGGTGTCTCGGGCCTGTGATCGCGGCGCGCGCCCTGTGGCCGCAGTTTCTTCCATGCGTGCCGTCCTTGTCAGGCTGAACCTGAAATTCATCAATGCGCAACCCCGGATGCGGTCTACGCTTTATTTTAGGGTCACATCGTGACGAACGAGGAGACGGGCCATGGGGCGTCTCGACGGGTACAGGAAGTCGCGGGACTTTCGCAAGACGCCGGAGCCCAGCGGGGACCATGGCGGCGGCAGCGAACAGCGCTTCGTGATCCAGAAGCACGATGCCTCGTCGCTGCATTACGACTTCCGGCTCGAGATGGGTGGAGTGCTCGTCTCATGGGCCGTGCCCAAGGGGCTGTCGACCGATACCCGCGAGCGAAGACTCGCCATCCAGACCGAGGACCATCCCGTCGACTACATCGACTTCGAGGGCGTGATCCCGGAAGACGAGTACGGCGGTGGCACGGTGCTCGTGTGGGACACGGGGGCCTACCGCAACCTGCGGGCCGACAAGGACGACGACGGATCCGACATGCAGGCATCGCTCGACGAAGGCCAGATCGAAGTCTGGCTCGAGGGCAAGAAGCTCAAGGGCGGCTACGTGCTCAAGCGAACCGAGGCTGGCAGGAAGCCCAAGTGGCTGGTCATCAAGATGGAAGACGACGAGGCCGATGCCCGGCGCAATCCCGTGAGCACCGAGCCCGATTCCGTGCTTTCCGGCCGCAGTCTCGACGAGGTCCGGGAAGACGCGGGGGAAGGTGCATGAACTCCCTGCTCGAGGACCTCGACGAGGCCTTGCAGGACAGGCTTGAGAAGACAGGCATGGCCGGATGGATCGAGCCCCTGCGGTATACCACGCACCGCAACACCGAGGGCGAAAAATTCTATGAAGAGGCCTGCGACAAGGGCTGGGAGGGCGTGATCGCCAAG